>JBATTI010000261.1:0-9084 GCA_049670445.1 Albidovulum sp.
CCCGCACCGATCTGCGTGGCATTGATGCCTTTGTCGAGGTGGGCTGGGACAAGGCCAACGCCTTGATCGCCGCCGAACTGGACCGGGTGCGCAGGACTTGCGGCAATCAGGCGATCTTTGGCGGATCATATGGCTGGGCCAGCGCGGGCCGGTTCCATCATGCGCAAAGTCAGCTCAAGCGCTTTTTGAACTGTATCGGCGGGTTCACCGGGTCGAAATTCACCTACAGCTTTGCCGCCGCAGAGGCGGTGGTGCCCCATATCCTTGGCAGTTTCCGCGACTATCTGGACAGCTGCACAAGTTGGGAGGTGATCCGGGATCATACCGAATTGTTCGTCTGTTTCGGCGGGGCGCCGCTTAAGAACGGCCAGATCAGTCAGGGTGGCACCGGATGCCACATCCAGCGCGAGGGGATCCGTGCCGCGGCGCGCTCGGGCATCGACATTGTCAATGTCAGCCCGTTGAAATCGGACATGCTGGATGAGGTCGGCGGGCAGTGGCTGGCCCTGCGCCCGAATACCGATGTTGCCCTTATGCTGGGGCTGGCCCACAGCTTGCAGGCAGAGGGGCTTTGCGATCGGGATTTTCTGGATCGCTACACCGAAGGGTATGACAGGTTCCGCCGCTATCTGACGGGCGATGCAGATGGCACTGCCAAAAGTGCCGACTGGGCTGCCGGGATCTGTGACATTCCGGCCGAAACGATCCGGGCGCTGGCACGGCAGATGGCGGCCAAGCGCACGATGATCTCGGTCAGCTGGTCGCTGACCCGGCAGGATCACGGCGAACAGCCCTATTGGGCGGCGATCACGCTGGCCGCGATGCTGGGGCAGATCGGCTTGCCGGGGGGTGGTTTCGGCTTTGGCTACAGCGCGATGAACTACATCGGCGGCACCTTCACCGCCATTCCGGGGGCATCCTTTCCGCAGGGCGTGAACCCGGTCAAGACCTTCATTCCGGTGGCGCGGATCACCGACATGCTGATGAAACCCGGCGAGCGGTTTGAGTTTGACGGTGGGCAGTATGAATACCCCGATATCCGGCTGGTCTGGTGGGCGGGGGGCAATCCGTTCCATCATCATCAGGATCTGAACCTGATGATGCAGGCCTGGCAGAAGCCGGACACGATCATCGCCAATGAATGGTGCTGGAACCCGCTGGCCAAGCGCGCCGACATCGTTTTGCCCTGCACCACGCCGCTGGAGCGCGAGGACATCGCGATGACCCCGCGCGACCCTTACGTGGTTGCCATGGCGAAACTGACCGAACCCTACGGACAGGCGCGCGACGATTATGACATCTTCGCGGGCATCGCAGAGGCCATGGGCATAAGGGATGCGTTTACGGAAGGCCGCAGCGGGCAGGAATGGCGGCGCCGGATTTACGATCAGACGATCACCCTGGCGCGGGATGCGGGCATCGACATGCCCGACTACGACAGCTTTCGCGCCATGGGCTGGTTCAGGCTGGATGATCCGGCCGAGCCGGTTGTGATGCTGCGCGATTTCCGGGCCGACCCCGAGGCCCATCCACTGGCCACGCCCAGCGGCAGGATCGAGATATTCTCGCAAACAGTTGCGGATTTCGGCTATGACGACTGCCCCGGCCACCCGGTCTGGCAAGAGCCTTATGAATGGCTTGGCAAGGTCGGGCAATGGCCGCTTCACCTGATTTCGAACCAGCCCAAGGACAAGCTTCATTCGCAGATCGACCATGGCAGCGTGAGCAAGGCCAAGAAGGTTGCCGGTCGCGAGCCACTGCATATCCATCCGGGCGATGCGGCCGCGCGCGGGGTCAAGGACGGCGATGTCGTGCGGGTGTTCAACGCCCGTGGGGCCTGTCTGGGCGGGGTGGTGATTGACGCGGCCATCCGGCCGGGGGTTGTGCAGATGAGCACCGGCGCCTGGTATGACCCGGATGAAACCGGCCTGTGCAAACACGGCAATCCGAATGTGCTGACGCGGGACAAGGGCACCTCGAAGCTGGGGCAGGGGCCAACTGCGCATTCCTGTCTGGTCGAAGTGGAACTTTTCACCGACGTCCCGCCGCCGGTCACGGCCCATGCGCCGCCAGGGATCATCAGACCGCAACCGAAAGACCCGGAGGATCAGACATGAGCAATCTTCAAGAAGCGTCAGATCTGGAAAACAACGTCTTGATCAGCGCCCGTCGGTTTGACGAATCCCCGTTCATCGAACGGACAGCCTGCGCGGGAATGATCCGCGGCGTCTATGCCGGGCGCTACTTCCCGATCTTCAACGGCGAAGACCCGATCGAGAAATACTGGTGCCTGCGGCAGAAGGCGCTGATCTTCGATGTGCCGGAAAAGCCGGTTGAAATTTCGGGCCCCGATGCGGTGCCGTTTCTGGAGAAGGTCTTGGCCCGCAAAGTGGCCAGCATGGCCGAAGGGCGCGGCTATTATGCCATTGCCTGCACACCGCAAGGCGGGGTGTTCATGGATGGCGTGATGTTTCGGCTGGGTGAAACCCGGTTCTGGTATGTGCAGGCTGACGGGCCGTTCGAGATCTGGCTGATGGCCCATTCGGGCGGTTTCGACGTGACCATATCGGACCCGCGTAGCCGGGTGCTGCAAATTCAGGGGCCGGCCTCGATCGACATCATGAAATCAGCCTCGAATGGGGCGATTGACGAGAGCATGAAGTATTTCAGGTCGGGCTTTTTCGACATCGGCGGGCAGCGGCTTTTGGTTTCGCGGACCGGGTTCACCAATGAATTGGGCTTCGAGGTATACAGCAATGGCCCGCAAACCGATCACCTTGCCCTTTGGGATCACCTGATGGTCTGCGGAGAACCACATGGGATGGAATTTTCTTCGACCCGCGCCCTGACGATCCGCCGGATCGAAGGGGGGATCCTTGGCAATCTGACAGATATGACGCCGGATATGACACCCTTTGAAGCGGGATTGGCGCCTTTCATCGACATGAACAAGGGCGATTTCATCGGACGCGATGCCCTGATGGGCAAGGACCGGCGGTCTTGCCTTTTTGGTCTGACCTGCACAACGCAAACACCGGCCGCGGGCAGCGTGGTCATGGACGCTGACAAAGAGGTTGGCCGCGTGACAGCTGGCATTCCGTCACCGACACTGGGGCTTGGCGTCGGCTATGTGCGTTTCGATGCGCCGGGCGACTGGGTGGGGCGCGCGCTTTCCATGCGCCTGCCCGACGGCAGCGTTCACGAAGCGCAGATCGTCAATGTTCCTTTCTTCGACCAAGAGAAGGCCATTGTCAGGGGCGTGGACCGCACCATTCCCGAGCGGCCTGCAATCTGAACGGAAACCGAGATGCAAGATATGAATGACCTTGAAATTCTGCAGGCTCAGGACTGGAGCTTTCCTGTGCCGATTGCCTACGGGCCGGGCCGGTTGTCCGAGATCGGGCGGCGTTGCGTTTCCATGGGGCTGTCCAATCCGTTGATCGTTACCGACAAAAGCAGCCGCGACTTGCCCTTCATATCGCAAGTGTCAGTATTTCTGGCCGAGGCCGGAGTGTCATCCGGCCTTTTCACCGGAATATCACCAAATCCGCGCGATGATGAGATCGGAGCCGGACGCCAGACATTCCGCACCGGCGGCCACGATGCGATTATCGCCATCGGTGGCGGCAGCGCCATGGACGGCGGAAAAGCCATCTGCCTGACCGCCAGAAATGATATCGACTTGTGGGAATTTGAGTGGGAATCGCCGCCAGCCAGAATTGACCCGGATCAAGCCTTTCCGACGCTGATCACCATTCCCACCACTGCCGGTACCGGGGCCGAGACGGAAAGCACGGCGATGGTAACCCACGTTGAACGCGGCATGAAGTTCTGCATCAGCCATCCGGATCTGACGCCTGCTTTGGCGTTGCTTGATCCGCAACTCACGGTTGGCCTGCCCGCAAATCTGACGGCCTGGACCGGGGTTGATGCCATGGTGCACGCGATCGAGGCCTATTGCGTTCCGGGCTTTCACCCACTTTGTGACGGGCTGGCGCTGGAAGGCCTGGCGCTGGTCGCGAAATGGTTGCCGGTTGCGGTGCGTGAACCCGAAAACATGGCGGCGCGCGGCGGTATGCTGGCCGGATCCTGTCTGGCGGGTATCTCGTTCCTCAAGGGGCTGGGCCATGTGCATGCGATCTCTCACATGATCGGGGCCGAATTCAACACGCAGCACGGTCTGACCAATGCGATCATCCTGCCGGTTGTCCTGCGCTTCAACCTGCCGGGGATGGAGGCAAAGGTGAAACGAATGGCCGATGCCATGGGCCTTGGGGATGCTTCGGTAGATGTCTTCATTGCCGAGGTTGAGCGGATGCTTGATGGCCTCAACATCCCCCGATCCCTCGGTGAGATTGGCATCCCTGCAGATTGTGCCTTTCGTATTGCCGAAAAGGCCCTGCAGGACAGCGGCGCGGGCACGAACCCCAGACCCGCAAGCCTGGAGGAGATGCACGCGCTTGTGAAAACCGCGATTGCCAAAGCGCGTTGAGCCATAAGAGGAAAACAGTGGATGCCGTCTGAATTCACACGCCATGATCTTGGATCAGCGCCTGAGAACAGCAAACCGCTGTTGAAACAGCTGCTGGCAAATTCGGGGCCGAACGGGTTTTACGCGGTGACGGCGGAATCTCCGGAAACGCTGAAAGCCTATGCGGCGCTGCATCAGGCGTTCATGGCGACAAGCTTCACCGACGCGGAAAAAACCGTCGTCTGGCAGACCGTCAATGTCGAGAACGAATGCCACTTTTGCGTGCCGGCCCATAGCTCGATGGCCAAGGCGATGAAGATCGACGATGCCGTGTCAGACGCGTTGCGCGATGAGACGCCTTTGCCCACCGCAAAGCTTGAAGCGCTGCGCGACTTCGTTCTTTTGATGATGCGAAATGACGGCAATGTCAGCGATGCCCAGATCGCGGTGTTTCTGGATGCGGGCTACACGCGGCGCAACATGCTGGAGGTCGTGCTTGGCCTCGCGCAGAAAACCATCAGCAACTACGTCAACCATCTGGCGCGGATGGGGCCGGACAAGCAGTACCAGCAATACGCCTGGACGAAAGCGGGACGGCGGGAAGATGGGGCCGGAAAACTATCTTGAAGCCAAAACCCGGCACGGCATGATTTGAACGGACGTCAGGAAGGGAAGTACGAAAATGAATGACCGGATTATCCGCCCCCGCCGCAGCTTTATCTTCACGCCCGGTTTGCGGCCGGACATGTTCCCCAAGGCGCTGGCCTCGGGCGCGGATATTGTCTGTGTCGAACTGGAAGACGGCATCGCGCCCAAGGACAAGGCCGAGGCACGCCGGCATGCCCTGGCACTGTTTGAGCAGCCGCAGGCCGAAGACGGGGTTGAACGCATCGTGCGGATCAATTCGATGCGTGAAAGGTTCGGGATCGAGGATGTGCAGATGATTCTGGCCACGACGACCCCGCCGCCTGCGCTGATGATGCCCAAAATCCGCACGCCGGACGAAGTGGTGATGCTGGACCAACTGCTGACCGAGGCGGGGCATGCCACGCGCCTGCATGTCATCATCGAAACCAATGAGGGGCTGGAAGCGGCGTTCGAGATCGCCCGATGTTCGGACCGGATAGATGCGATGTTTTTCGGTGGGGTGGATATGGCGGCCGAATTGCGATGCCGGAATTCCTATGAAACGATGATCTATGCCAGATCCCGCGTGGTGCATGCCGCGGCGACTGGCGGGCTTGATGTGATTGATGTACCGTTTCTGGATCTTGACGATCCGGATGGCATGCGGATCGAGGCAGAGAAGGTCCGCGATCTGGGATTTGCCGGGAAGGGGGCTGTCCATCCCAAACAGATTGCCGCGCTGAACGAGGTGTTCACACCGACCAGGGCGCAGATTGCGCGCGCGCGTCGGATCACTGCCGCGTTTGAAAAGGCCGATACCGGATTGGTCGTCATTGATGGCAAGCTCATCGAAAAACCGGTTCTGCGCGAGATGTATCGCGTTATCGCGATTGCGGAGCGAATAGGAGAATAGGATGTCGGACTGTTGTGGACCGGGTTATGCGTCGCCATCGGCGGCGATCAGGGCCCCGCGCGAGAAATTGCTTTATACGATTGCGATTTATACCGGCACCGGCATTCAGAAGCCGGACTATCTTGCCACGGTGGATGTGGACCCCGACAGCCCGACCTACAGCCAGGTTATCCACCGGTTGGAGATGCCGGGCATCGGGGATGAGCTGCATCACATGGGCTGGAACGCCTGTTCGTCCTGTCATGACGATGGCTCGATGGCCCGCAAATATCTGATCCTGCCGGGGGTGCGGTCGAACAACCTCCATATCGTCGATACCGCCACCGATCCGCGCGCGCCGCGGCTGCACAAGGTGATCGAGGGGGCCGAGATCAAGGCAAAAACCGATCTTTCTGGCCCGCATACGGTGCATTGTCTGGGGTCAGAGATCATCATCTCTTTCCTTGGGAATGCGAAGGGCGAGGCGCCGGGCGGCTATCTGCATCTCGACAAGGATTTCAACATCGTCGGGCGCTGGGAAAACTCCATGGGCGCGATCAAGTTCGGCTATGATTTCTGGTACCAGCCGCGCCACAATGTGATGGTCAGTTCTGAATGGGCGGCGCCCAATACCTTCATGCCGGGGTTCGATCTGGAGGAGGTCGGCCACCTCAAATACGGGCGCGAGTTGCACTTTTGGGATTTTGAAAAACGCGAACCGGTTGAAAGCTTTTACCTTGGCGAAGATGGCCTGCTGCCGCTGGAGGTCAAGTTCCACCACGATCCCGACAGCACCCACGGGTTTTGCGGCGCGGCGCTGTCGACCAATGTGATCCACTGGTGGAAGGACGCGGCGGGCAAGTGGCAATGGGAAAAGATCATCGACGTAGAAAACGAGATGCATCCGGACTGGCCGATCCCGCTGCCCGGCGTGATGTCTGCGATCCTGATTTCGATGGATGACAAATACCTGTATTTGAACAACTGGCTGCATGGCGACATGCGCCAGTATGACATCAGCAACCCGCATAAGCCGGTGCTGACGGGGCAGGTGTTCATGGGCGGGCTTTTGGGCAAGGCCCCGCAGGTGAACGGGGTAGAGGTGGCGGGCGGGCCGCAGATGTTCCAGCTGTCGCTGGACGGCAAGCGGCTTTACGTCACGACCAGCCTGTTCAGCACTTGGGACAATCAGTTTTACCCCGAGATCCGCACAAAAGGCGGGGTCATGGTGCAGATCGATTGTGATCCTGTGAGCGGTGGGATGAAGATCAACAAGGACTTTATCGTGGACTTTGGCCAGGAACCCAATGGCCCAAGCCGCTGTCACGAGGCGCGCTATCCGGGGGGCGATTGTACCAGCGATATCTGGATATGAGCATGCATACCGTCACCATCGCCAACCGGGAAGGTGCGACCTATCAGGTGAACGGGCGCCGCCCGCTGCTGGAGCAGTTGCGCGATCAGGGGGTCGATCTGCCTTATGGCTGTGAATATGGCGGCTGCATCACCTGCGCGGCCAAACTGACGGCGGGCGGGGTGGATCAGCGCCGTCAGGTGGCGCTGAACAACCGGCAGATCGCGAATGGCTATGTGATCCTGTGCGTGGCCCGCGCGACTTCGGACATCACCTTGGAAATTGGCGTCGACAGCCACGACAGGCTTTACCGCAATCCGTTCCTTGACCCGCTGAAACCACACGAGCTAAAGGCGGATATCGCCACGCCAAAGGAAGGTTGACCATGCCCGACGCAGATGTTGATCATCTCTATGACTACGATCCGAAATATCTGGCCGACATTCTGGCGTCGGTCAAAACCATTGCCATGGTGGGTGCCAGTGCCGACAAGACCAAGTTCAGCTATGGGGTGCTGCGCCAGCTGAGCGAGATCGGCTATGACATCCTGCCGGTGAACCCCAACCCCAATATCAGCGAGATCCGGGGGCTTAAGGTCTACCGCTCGCTGGAAGAGATCGACAAGCCGGTCGATATGGTCGACGTCTTTCGCCCCAAAGAAGAGCTGTATGGTTTCGCCGAAAAAGCCATCGCCATCGGGGCCAAAGTGCTTTGGGGCCAGATCGGGGTTTATGACGACAAAGCCGCCAAACTGGCCCAAGACGCTGGCCTGCAAGTGGTGATGAACCGCTGCCCCAAGATCGAGCTGTTCCGGCCCTTCTGGAAACCAAGGCTGGATTTGAAGATATGAAGGCTTCCCGCGACGCCCGCGGGCGGCGCGGGGTTTAGCTGCGGGTGCCGGAGAAGCGTTTTTGCCAGTCTTCGCGGTCTTCATCCGGGATTTTGGCGAAAAGCACCTCGGGGACGGTGAAGGCGTGGCCGGCTGGCAGGGTCTTGAGGGCGGCGGCGATATCGCCGGGCCATGTGCGGTCGGTGGTTTGCATGCCTTCAAGCATATTGGCAGCGGCATTGGGGATGAAGGGTTCCGAGAGCACCGCGTAAAGCCGCACGAGGTTGAGCGACAGGCGGGTCATGGCGGCGGCGGCTTCGGGGTCGGTTTTGAAAACCGTCCAGGGGGCTGCGGATTGCAGGTATTCATTGCCAGCGGCCCAGATGGCGCGCAGCTCATTCGCGGCCTTGCGCACTTCCATCGCTTCCATGAAGGCTTCATAGTCGCGGATGCGGGTTTCAAGCTCGGCGATCAGGGCGCGGGCGCGGTCGTCACAGCTGCCGCCATCGGGCACCACCTCGCCGAATTTCGAGCGGCAGAATTTGGTGATGCGGGAGACGAAATTGCCGAGGATATCGGCCAGATCCTTGTTGACCGAGGTTTGGAAATTTTCCCAGGTAAATTCACTATCCGAACTTTCGGGGGCATGGGACAAAAGCCACCAGCGCCAGTAATCGGCGGGCAGGATCGACAGCGCCTGATCCATGAAGACGCCGCGCCCCTGGCTGGTAGAGAACTGGCCGCCGTCATAATTCAGGTAGTTAAAGCTTTTGATGTAATCGACAAGCTTCCAGGGCTCGCCCGAGCCCATGATCGTGGCGGGGAAGGAAAGCGTGTGGAAGGGCACATTGTCCTTGCCCATGAATTGCACATAACGCACATCATCGGCGCCTTTGTCGGTGCGCCACCAG
>JBATTI010000262.1:0-2141 GCA_049670445.1 Albidovulum sp.
CGGGTGATCTATCCGGGTCTGGAGGCGCATCCGCATCACGCCATCGCGATGGAGCAGATGGGTGCTGGCGGCACGGTGGTGTCGTTTGAGGTCAAAGGCGGGCAGGCGGCGGCATTTCGGTTCCTCAATGCGTTGGATATGATCAAGATTTCCAACAATCTGGGCGATGCGAAATCCATCGTTACCCATCCGGCGACGACCACGCATCAGCGCCTTTCCGAAGAGCAAAAGCAGCTGTCGGGCATCGCGCCGGGTCTGGTGCGCCTGTCTTTGGGCATCGAGGACGGCGAGGATATTTTGGCCGATCTGATGCAGGCGCTTGATGCGGCATGAGGCCTAGCTGGGAAACAGCGCCTCTGCCGGGCGATGGGCGGGCAAGGCGCGCATGCGCGCCAGCCAGCCCGCCATGGATGCAGAGGGTTCCACCCCGGCTTTTTCATGCCACTGGGTGTAGCCGATCACGGCGCAATCGGCGATTGACGGCGTGTCGCCCATGAAAAACGCGTTTCTCCCCAAGAGCCGATCGAATCGGTCGCGGTCGGCGGCATAACGCATGTGTAGCCAATCGATCGCACCGGGTGGAAAGCCGGCGCCATCCACGCGCCGCGCCTCGATCAACTGCGGCAGACACATGCCAATGCGGTTTGCCTCCCAAAACAAAATCTCACGGCAACGCGCTTCGTTCGTGGCCTGCTTGCCGCCCCAAAGAGCAGGGTAGAGGCCCGCAAGTTCAAGCAAGATGCTTGCAGATTGCACCATCGCCCGATTGCCAATCAGCAAAAGCGGCACCTCGGCAAAGGGGCTTGCACGCAGAAAGTCTTGCGGTCGGGTCGCGGGTGGCGCCCATATGTCGACATTTCGCCGCAGATGCGGGGCGCCGGTCATCGCCAAAGCAAGGGCCACCTTATAGGCATGGCCAGACTCCTTGTGGCCAAAAAGAACAAGCTCTGGCATTTGCACCCCTCGTTTTGTCACAACCCGCCGCTAGCCTTGTGCTAGATAATGTTGAGGTGGCGGTCAATTGAACCAAAAGCAATGATGCAAGGTCGCTTTCAGTTTCCATCTCTTCGCGGTAGATTACCAATGAAGGGCGGTTATCTTGCATATTGGGGCAGCCTGCCACGGGAAGGGAATTCATGATGAACTACATCGGAGAGATTGATCGTGATCCGAACCGTGATGAGGCGGCCGAGGCGCTGGAGCTTTTGCGGCGCTGGGCGGCATCTGCCGACCCCACCGAAGTGGCGCAGCTTGATCCGGCGATTGCGCGGCTGTTGCCGGATCGTGCCATTGGTAATTACCCCGATCTGACGCGCGGCTATCCGCATGGCTTTCAGCCCGATGCGGCTTACCGCGCCTCGATGCCCGATCTGCAAAATGGCCCTTCAAGCCTGATCGTGGGGGCCAAGGCGCCGATTCAGCATGTTGGTATCTCGAACTTCCGCCTGCCGATCCGCTACCATACGCGCGACGGCGGCGATCTGACGCTTGAGACATCGGTGACCGGCACGGTGTCTTTGGTCGAGGACAAGAAGGGCATCAATATGAGCCGCATCATGCGGTCGTTCTATGCCCATGCCGAGCGGACCTTTTCTTTTGATGTGATCTCCAAGACATTGGATGACTACAAGGCCGATCACGACAGTCTGGATGCGCGGTTGCAGATGCGCTTTTCTTTCCCGGCCAAAGTGGAATCGCTCCGCTCCGGGCTGACGGGCTGGCAATATTACGACATTGCGCTTGAGTTGGCGGAAACCGCAGGGGTGCGCAAGCGGATCATTCATCTTGATTACGTGTATTCCTCGACCTGCCCATGTTCGCTGGAATTGTCCGAACATGCCCGCCAGACACGGGGGCAGTTGGCGACTCCGCATTCACAACGCTCATTCGCGCGGATTTCGGCGGTGGAGCAGGGGCCGAAATGCCTGTGGTACGAAGACCTTATCGACATCGCCCGGCTTGCAGTTCCGACCGAGACGCAAGTCATGGTCAAGCGGGAAGATGAGCAGGCCTTCGCCGAACTCAATGCGGCCAATCCGATTTTCGTTGAAGATGCCGCGCGCAGCTTTGCAGAGCGGTTGCTGGCGGAACCAAGGGTGGGTGATTTCCGCGTGGTGGCCGTGCATCAAGAAAGCCTGCAC
>JBATTI010000263.1:0-2266 GCA_049670445.1 Albidovulum sp.
GTTGAAGCGATCACTGTGCCGACGCTGGTTGTGCAAAGCGCATTTGACGAGGCGATTTTGGCGGCGCATTCCGCAGCCATCGCCGAGGCTATTCCCGGCGCAACGCTGCTGACAATTGAGGATGTGAGCCATTTCGCCATGTTCAAAGACCCGGCAGGTTACACAACCGCGATCAGAGACTGGCTGAAAGCACAATAATCATATTCCGAGCGGGAACCGCATGGGTTCCCGCTCGACTCATTTAGAAAGCCGCCATTGGCGCAGATGCAGCGAAATCACACTTCGTCCGCATTGCAGACCGTCCCCCTCGCCACCACGAAAGGCCGCTTCGTGAAGGGGTCAAGCTTTTTGGGCAAACGCCCCGGCACCAGATGGCGGCAAGAGGGGTTTGGGTGGGGCGGCGGTCGGCTTAGCTTGCCGTGGCCGCACCTTTCTTGGTGTCCGAATGGATCAGCAATGGCAATGACCCTGCGGTATCGACAGCCTCTTGGTTGACCACCACCTCTTCAACGGTGTTCAGCCCCGGCAGATCGAACATCGTATCAAGCAAGATACTTTCAAGGATCGAGCGCAGCCCGCGCGCACCGGTTTTTCGCTGAATCGCCCGCTTGGCGATAGCGACAAGCGCGTCAGGCGTGAAGGTCAGCTTGACGCCTTCGATGTCAAAGAGCCGCTGATATTGCTTGACCAGGGCATTCTTCGGCTCGGTTAAAATCGTTACCAATGCGGCCTCATCCAGATCGGTCAGGGTGGCAAGCACCGGCAAACGGCCGACAAATTCCGGGATCAAGCCGAATTTCAACAGATCTTCCGGCTCCAGCTCCTGGAACAATTCGCCTACGCCGCGCGCATCGGGGTCTTTCACCTCGGCGCCAAAACCGATGGCCGATCCTTTGCCACGCTGGGCGATGATCCGTTCCAACCCGGCAAAAGCCCCGCCACAGATGAACAGGATATTGGTGGTGTCCACCTGCAAGAACTCTTGCTGCGGATGTTTGCGCCCGCCTTGCGGCGGCACCGATGCCACGGTGCCCTCCATGATCTTCAAAAGCGCTTGCTGCACCCCCTCGCCCGATACATCGCGGGTGATCGAGGGGTTGTCGGATTTGCGGGTGATCTTGTCGACCTCATCGATATAGACGATGCCGCGCTGCGCGCGTTCCACGTTATATTCCGACGCCTGCAACAGCTTCAGAATGATGTTTTCGACGTCCTCGCCCACATAACCCGCCTCGGTCAGGGTGGTCGCATCGGCCATGGTGAAGGGCACATCCAAAATCCGCGCCAGGGTCTGCGCCAGCAATGTCTTGCCGCAGCCGGTGGGGCCGATCAGCAGGATATTCGACTTCGACAGCTCCACTTCCGACGATTTGGAAACGTTGTTCAGACGCTTGTAATGGTTATGCACCGCAACCGACAACACGCGCTTGGCATGTTCCTGGCCAATCACATAATCGTCCAGGACCTTGCAGATATCACGCGGCGTCGGCACCCCATCGGTGGTTTTCAGCCCGGTTGTCTTGGTCTCTTCGCGAATGATATCCATGCACAGCTCGACACATTCATCACAGATGAACACCGTCGGACCCGCGATCAGCTTTCTGACCTCATGCTGGCTCTTGCCGCAGAACGAGCAATAAAGAGTGTTTTTGCTATCGCTGCCTGAATTATTTGCCATCGTCTTCCTCTGCGGCTTACCCGGATCGGTTCCGGGCCCAGTTATTGCGCCCCATTTAAGCAAGATTAGGGCAGCAGTATGGTCATCACAACGTTAAATTGCCCGCACCCAAGCTTTACCTTAGGTCGCCGGTTCGTCCAATTTAGCGCGGCTATCAAGAATTTCGTCGATCAGACCCCATTCCTTGGCATCTTCCGGCGACATGAAATTATCCCGCTCAAGGGCGGCTTCCACCTTTTTCACGGGCTGTCCGGTATGCTTGTGATAGATATCATTCAACCGGTCTTTAAGCTTTTGCGTCTCTTGCGCATGGATCATGATATCGGTCGCCTGACCCTGATATCCGCCCGAAGGCTGGTGCACCATGACGCGGCTATTGGGCAGCGAGAACCGCATGCCCTTTTCGCCAGCCGTCAGCAACAGCGACCCCATAGAGGCCGCCTGCCCGATCACCAAAGTCGATACTTTGGGGCGGATGTATTGCATCGTATCGTAAATCGACAATCCGCTGGTGACCACGCCACCGGGCGAATTGATATACATGGCGATTTCCTTCGACGGATTTTCCGCCTCAAGAAACAAAAGCTG
>JBATTI010000264.1:0-2265 GCA_049670445.1 Albidovulum sp.
CCGTCAGGAATGAACGGTCGGTTTGTGACGGCTCACCCTGCCGCCGGAACTTCGGTGCCTGGCGCGCGCGGTTGGCGCTTTTTGCCTTCGTCACTTGCGCAGGTTCTGGTCCTTCCGCAAAGCGATCAGCACCGATTGCGCTTAGGCAATCTCGACCGTGTATTTCTCGATCACCGTATTGGCGAGAAGCTTTTCGCACATCACCTTCACTTCGGCTTCGGCCGCAGCCCGGTCTGACGCGGTCAAGTCAAGTTCGATCACCTTGCCCTGGCGCACCGCTTCAACCCCGGAAAAGCCAAGGGTGCCAAGCGCATGGCGCACCGCTTCGCCCTGAGGGTCAAGAACACCGTCTTTCAGCATGACATGAACGCGGGCTTTCATCGGATCGGGCCTTTCAGTTGATCAGGGTCGGTTTCGACATATGGGTGGCTTGGGTCGGCAGCACACCAAGGCGGCGGGCGACTTCGCTATAAGCATCCGCCAGATCACCAAGATCGCGGCGAAACACATCCTTGTCGAATTTTTGGTTGGTCTTCACATCCCACAACCGGCAGCTGTCGGGGCTGATTTCATCAGCGACGATCAGGCGCATGAAATCGCCATCCCAGATGCGGCCAACCTCGATCTTGAAATCAATCAGCTTGATGCCGACGCCATACATGATGCCAGACAGAAAGTCATTCACCCGAAGGGCGATTGAGACAATATCATCCATGTCTTGCTGTGTCGCCCAGCCAAAGGCGAGGATATATTCCTCTGACACCATCGGATCGCCCAAAGCGTCATTCTTGTAGCTGTATTCAACGATGGGCCGCGGCAAAGGTGTGCCCTCTTCCATGCCCAGACGCTTGGACAAGGACCCCGCCGCGAAATTGCGCACGATCACTTCCAGCGGAATAATCTCAACCTGACGGATCAGCTGTTCGCGCATATTGATGCGGCGGATGAAATGGTTGGGCACGCCGATATTGGTCAGCCCGGTCATGAAAAACTCCGACAAGCGGTTGTTCAACACGCCTTTGCCTTCAATCGTCGCCTTCTTTTGCGCGTTGAAAGCGGTGGCATCATCCTTGAAATACTGCACGAATGTGCCCGGCTCGGGGCCCTCATATAGGATCTTGGCCTTGCCTTCGTAAATCTTCTTGCGACGTGACATGGCAGCTCCGTTCGACCCTTTGGCACAGACGTAAGTCCGGGGGGCCGTTTTCCCCGGGCCTTACCTTCGCGCTCCTATATGCCAAGCCGATCAAGCCTGCAAGGCGGCAAGGATCCGGCAGGCGGCAGTAGATGGTCAGTTAGGCCCCAGAACCCGACCAGAGCCCACCTGCCCCTTGCCCAAGATATAATGCGGCCCCATGCTGGGAAAACCACAGCTTTTCGGGCCGCGCCTGCCGACCGGTGCCCCTCTGTGCGCATCAGGGGCTTGCAGCGAAGGGGTTGGAGGGGCATATGAAGATAGCACAACCGTTCTTACGAGGCTCAGACATGACCACATTTGACGACCGCGAAAACGCATTCGAAAATAAATTTGCGCATGATGAGGAGCTTCGTTTCCGCACCGAAGCGCGGCGCAACAAATTGCTGGGGCTTTGGGCGGCTGGCCTTATGGGAAAGTCTGGCGACGACGCGGCGGCCTATGCCAAGGAAGTTGTCGCATCTGATTTCGAAGAGGCGGGCGAAGAGGATGTCTTTCGCAAAGTGTCGTCCGATCTGGGCACAAAGGCGGAAGAAGCCGTGATCCGCGCCAAGATGGCCGAATTGATGATCGAGGCGAAACGCCAGATCATGAACGAGGTCTGATCGCCGCTTCGCTGACCCTGATGACATGAAAACCGGCGCGGACCTTTTGCAAGGTTCGTGCCTTTTTCATTAAAATTCGTCTGATTTCGAGCCCCTGCATTAATAAGACGCAAACCCAATCCGGTCCAAAGCCATAAGGCAGTAAAGAGGGATCGGGATGGCGGGCTTCAAAGGCCGCTCTGTTGCAAGAGCATCTGAATTATCGACATCTGGCATCCGCCTGAATGCGCTTCTCATGCGGCAGCTGTTGCCGCTGAGCCTTGTCATTGCATGTCTCTATCTTGTCGGTGACCGCATCGGCGCCATCCATGCCGGTGCCGTTTTTGCCGAGATCCGGTCATTTTCGGCCTGGCAGTGGTTGGGCGCTTTGGCCGCGACTGCGCTTAGTTTTTGGGCTTTGGGTTGGTATGATGCGGTCTTGCACCGCTCCTTTGGCACCGGGGTTTCCAACCGCCCTGCCCGGCG
>JBATTI010000265.1:0-9150 GCA_049670445.1 Albidovulum sp.
AATATGATCCGCACCGACCCCGAGGTTTACGGCCAATATCGCGCCGGTCTGCCGGGCGGCCTTGAAAACCCGCTGGGGGCGCGCGCGCTTTATCTGTTCCGCGGTGGCCGCGATACGCATTTCCGCATCCATGGCACCAACAATTCTTCCACCATCGGCCGCGCAACCTCGGCAGGCTGCATCCGGCTTTTCAACCAGGATGCGATTGATCTGTTCAACCGGGTCGAACTTGGCACCCATGTCCGCGTCCGTTCGCTGGAAGAATCCATCGCCAATGAAGGCGAACTGGTTGAAGACGAACATGGCCTGATGGTGCCCCTGGCGTCCCTGCCGGAAGATGTTCAGGCCCAGATCCGCGCAGGGATCACACCCTGGCCGAAATTCGTGCCAATCGTCGGCGTGAACGCAACCGCCCCGGCCCTGCCCGATCCGATTACCGGTGAGTTGCCAGCAAGCTGACAGGCTTCGGATTGCGGGCTTGCCCCAGGCAAGAACACCCTCAACGGCCTTAACCCGCCGTTGAGAAATAGCTCTCTTGCTTGACAACCTCCATCACCGCGAAAGAGTTGGTTTGCTTGATCCCGGGCAGCTTTGTGATCCTTTCGCCAAGAACTTCGCGGTAATGCGCCATATCTCGGGTGCGCACGGTCAGCATGTAGTCAAATGACCCTGCAACCATCAGGCAAGATTCAATTTCCTTGATATTACGGACGGCCTGGTTGAATTCATCAAGGTAATTGTCGTTGGTCGCGGCCAGCGACACCTGCACAACCGTCATGTGCCCAAGCCCCAGACGGTTCATATCCAGAACCGCTTTGTAGCGGCGGATATAGCCCGATTTTTCCAGCCGCTTGACCCGTTCCGAACAAGGCGTGTTCGTCAGGTTGACCCGCGCCGCCAGCTCTACGATCGACAGCCGCGCATTCGCTTCCAGCTCGGTCAGGATACGTTCGTCGATTCGGTCCAAATCTCTGCTCATTAGTGATTTTACCTACAAATTTACCATGTTCTAGTGATTATGCGATAATCAAGCCGCAGTTCAGGCCCAATGTCTAGTTAAAATCACTTAAGATAGCCATGGGGGCGGCAACACCTTGCACGATGGCGGGCACAAGTCATCGGCGGGGTGCAGCTTCCTTCCAACGATCAAAAATCGGCTCAAAACATGGAGTATACGAGATGACAGTGAAACTGGTCATTGGCGTGGATGGGGAAGACTCGGGCAATCGAGCACTGTCACATGCCAAGGTTATGGCGGGACGCATAGGCAGTTGCGAACTGCTTGTCGTTTACGTGATTGAATGGTCCCCATTCACCTTTCAAACGGCAGAAGAAAACGCCCTGCGTCACAAGCGCCGGGAAGAGGAACTGGCAGTCGCCACCTCTCGCGTCGTTGATCCGACCGTCAAGGCCTTGCAGGACGCTGGCTTCAAGGCGCGCGGCATCGTCAAACATGGCGACGTGGCAGAAACGCTTAATCAGATCGCCGTCGAAAATGGCGCCGAACAGATCATCGTCGGCCGGTCCTCCGAGGGCGGGTTCACCAAACGGATATTTGGCAGTGCCACCGCAAATCTGGTGATGCATGCCGACCTGCCGGTCACGGTCGTGGGTTAGGGGAAACAAAAATGAAAATCAGTCAAAAACTCTGGTTGCAAGGCGCCGCAATCGCGGCCTCCACAACCCCCGCATTGGCCCAAGAGGCTGTCGGGATCGACCAAAAGGTGAATGAGGTATTCGCCAATCTTACCGGGCCTTTCGTCAACCTTATCTTCGCACCCCTTCCCGGCACCAGTTTCCCGTGGATCGTGATGTGGCTGGTGATCGCGGCGACGGTCTTCACCTTCTACTTTGGCTTCGTCCAGTTCCGCTTTTTCCGCCATGCGATCCGGCTGGTGAAGGGCGACTATTCCGACCCGGATGACGCAGGCGAAGTCAGCCATTTTCAGGCACTTGCAACAGCACTTTCGGGCACCGTTGGCCTTGGCAACATTGCAGGCGTCGCCGTGGCCGTCGGCATTGGCGGGCCGGGGGCCACGTTTTGGATGATCCTTGCCGGTCTTTTGGGCATGGCATCCAAATTCACCGAATGTACGCTTGGCGTCAAATACCGGAATGAATATCCCGACGGTTCGGTATCCGGTGGCCCGATGTACTATATCTCCAAGGGCTTTGATGAACTTGGCCTGCCGGGCGGCAAGATCCTTGCGGTCCTGTTTTCCATCTTCTGTATCTTGGGGGCCTTGGGCGGCGGAAACATGTTCCAGGCCAATCAGGCGCATGCCCAGATTTCCGGAATTGTTGGCGATTATCCCGGCTGGATCACCGGCATCGTCTTTGCGGTGATTGTCTTCCTGGTGATCGTGGGCGGGATCAAGTCGATCGCGAATGTGACCGAAAAGGTCGTGCCGTTCATGGGTATTCTCTATGTTGGCGCGGCATTGATCATCTTGCTGGTAAACTACGATAAGATCGGCTGGGCTTTTGGCCAGATCTTTGCCGGCGCTTTCACCGGTCTTGGCGTCGCTGGCGGTATGGTGGGTGCGCTTATTCAGGGCTTCAAACGTGCGGCCTTCTCCAACGAGGCGGGCGTCGGCTCTGCGGCCATCGCCCACTCTGCGGTGAAGACCAAGGAACCCATCACCGAGGGTTTCGTGTCATTGCTTGAACCACTGATCGACACGGTTGTTATCTGTACAATGACCGCATTGGTGATCACCATCTCCGGGCAGTTGATCATGGATCCGGCAACCGGCAACTTCATGATGGATGGCAATCACATCTCGACCGTCGGCGGCAACACCGGCGTGGCGCTGACCTCTGCCGCCTTCGGATCGTCGATCAGCTGGTTCCCCTATATCCTCGCGATTGCGGTGATACTCTTTGCCTTCTCGACGATGATTTCATGGTCCTACTACGGCCTGAAAGCCTGGACTTATCTCTTCGGCGAAGGAAGCACGTCAGAGCTGGTGTTCAAAAGCATCTTTTGCGTCTTTATCGTCATCGGTGCCGCTGCAAATCTTGGCCCCGTCATCGACTTCTCGGATGCTGCGATCTTTGCGATGGCCGTGGTGAACATCACCGCCCTCTACTTCTTGATGAAACTGGTGAAACAAGAGCTGTCTTCTTACAGCTCGCGTCTGTCCAGCGGTGAAATCAAGCCGTTCAAGCACTGAAAAACTATTCTCCGGGGGGCGACTGCACCCCGGAGACCCCCGATCACAGGCGGATCACATAATCCTTGCGTGTGGTCTCAATCACCTCCCAGGTGCCGCTGAACCCCGGCCGCAAGATGAAACTATCCCCCGCCGCCAGCGGATATTCGGTGCCGTCATCGGCGGTAATCACCGAACGCCCCTGCAAAATGCGGCAATATTCCCATTCGTCATAGGAAATCCGCCACTTTCCCGGCGTCGATTGCCAGATGCCACAATAAAGCCCGTCAATCTCCTCGGCATTCCATGTGGTAAATACCGGATCACCTGAAATCAGTTTTTCCTTGCCCGGACGCTCGGTTTCGGGCGCGGCGCTTTCGGGGGTCAGTCTCAGAAAATTGGTCATCTCACACCATCTTTTGTTGGCTTCGCGCCAATTGGACCCCAGTTTTCGCATGAATGTCCAGCCGCTTAGGCCGAATTACTTTGCCACTTATTCGGTTGTCAAAATTGCAGGCAAGGCGGTATGACTGGAATTCATGCTGCAGTGCAGCTACTATCGGTCAACGGGGCTTTGCCAAAGGAGAGCATCATGAGCGCGATGAGCGAGACCCGCAAGCCGAGTCCCCCCGACATCAATGCCCGTAAGGGCGGCGAGCCACTGGTGATGCTCACCGCCTATACCACCCCCATCGCCCGGCTGGTCGATGCGCATTGCGACATGGTTCTGGTGGGCGATTCCGTTGGTATGGTGCTGCACGGCCTTCCCTCCACGCTTCAGGTGACGATGGAGATGATGATCATGCATGGTCAGGCGGTGGCACGCGGCCTGACCAAATCGATGATGGTCGTTGATATGCCTTTCGGCGCCTATGAAGAAAACCGCGATCAGGCGTTTCGCAATGCCGCACGGCTGATGCAAGATACCGGTGCGGCGGCGGTCAAGCTTGAAGGCGGCGAACATATGGCCGAGACGATTGCCTTCCTGACCCAGCGCGGCATTCCGGTGATGGGCCATGTGGGCCTGACGCCCCAAGCCGTGAACACCCTTGGCGGCTACCGGGTGCAGGGCCGCGGCAACGATTCCGGCCGCGTGCGCAATGATGCTATGGCCGTGGCCGAGGCCGGGGCGTTTTCGGTGGTGCTTGAGAAAGTACCGGGCGGCCTTGCCGGCGAGATTACGCGCGCCGTGCCGATCCCGACCATCGGCATCGGGGCTTCGGCGGATTGTGACGGGCAGGTTCTGGTGGTGGATGACATGCTTGGCCTCTTCACAAGTTTCTTGCCGAAATTCGTCAAGCGTTACGCCGATCTGGGTGCCGAGGCCGACCGCGCGATCGCCGCCTATGCCGCCGACGTCAGGGCGCGCCGCTTTCCGGCCCCCGAACATATTTTCAGCGAAGACCCGCCCCGCAAGTGAATGTTACGGACATGAAAACCATCCGCGATCTGGGCACATTGCACGCCAATGTCAGCCAATGGAAAGAGGCCGGTGAAACCGTCGGCGTGGTGCCAACGATGGGCGCGCTTCACCCCGGCCATCTCAGCCTTGTCAGCGCCGCAAAAGCCGCCTGTGACCGGGTGATCGTCACCCTTTTCGTGAACCCCAGCCAATTCGACAACCCCGCAGACCTTGCAAAATACCCCCGAACCGAACAGACCGACGCGGCCCTGCTGGCGCCCGCCGGTGTGGATCTGCTTTTTGCACCGGAACCCGAAGCGGTCTATCCTGCAGGCTTCGCCACCAAGGTGACGGTCGCAGCCCTGCCAGATGTTCTATGCGGAGCCTACCGGCCCGGCCATTTCGACGGGGTGGCGACTGTGGTCACCAAACTGCTGCTAATGAGCGGTGCGGATCAGGCCTTCTTTGGCGAGAAAGACTGGCAGCAATTGCAGATCGTGCGCCGCTTGGCTGTTGATCTGAATATCCGCACGGCGATTATCGGCTGCCCGACCTTGCGCGAAAGTGATGGTCTTGCGATGTCATCGCGCAACGCACGGCTTTCGGCCGCCAGCCGCGCCATCGCCCCAGCGCTTCACCGCGAAATGACGACGGCGATCCGCGCCATCCGATCGGGGGCCAACCCCGATCATGCCTTGTCGGATGCGTCAAAGGCGATCACCGCTTCCGGCTTTGAAAAGGTTGAATATCTGGAGATAAGATCTGCCGATGATCTTGCCTTGCCGGAACGCAATGATCGCCCCACGCGGTTGTTCGCCGCAGCCTGGCTGGACGGCATCCGCCTGATCGACAATTTACCGATTTAACCTGCTGCGATTTTTCTGCGAAAAATCGGCATTTTTTCGCAGAAAAAATGTAATCTCAGTCCAACGATTGAAGTGTCACTCATGTTTTGATCTCAGGCTGGAAAGGTTTCATTGATGCGCCTCTACACCCAACACCGATCACCCTGATGCATCCGGGCCCACGAAATCTGATCACCGATGTGACCGGTCTTTATGTCGGTAATGCCGAAGACCGTCATATCCAAACCGGCACGACGGTGCTTGTGGGCGACCGCCCTTTTACTGCTGCGGTCCATGTCATGGGCGGCGCCCCCGGCAGCCGCGAAACCGATCTGCTTGCCCCTGACAAGCTGGTGCAAGAGGTTGACGCGCTGGTCTTGTCCGGCGGCTCGGCATTTGGTCTTGATGCCGCCTCCGGCGTCGCCGATGCTTTGCGCGAAAGGGGCCGCGGCTGTGCCGTAGTTGACCACAACGTGCCCAACGTGCCGGGGGCTATTTTATTCGATCTGCTCAATGGCGGCGCCAAGAATTGGTCTGACAATCCCTACAAGACCCTTGGCCGTCAGGCACTTTCCGCCGCCGCCGCCGAATTCGCCTGTGGCAGCCATGGCGCTGGCACCGGTGCCACCACGCGCGGGCTCAAGGGCGGTCTTGGCTCGGCATCGGCAGTGCTTGGCAACGGCGTGACAATCGGCGCCCTTGTCGCCGTCAACGCGCTTGGCTCTGTGACCGCAGGCGACGGCCCGCAGTTTTGGGCCGCACCTTGGGAATTGGATGCAGAATTCGGCGGGCTGGGCCTGCCCAGGGCTTTTCAGCCCGATTGGGAACCCGCCCCCACGAAGGCCCGGGGTGCTGCCACAACCATCGCCATTATCGCCACCGATGCCGCCTTGACCCAAGCTCAGGCCCAGCGCCTTGCCGTCGCCGCCCATGATGGCATGGCCCGTGCAATCGTCCCATCCCACACGCTTCTTGACGGCGATCTGGTCTTTGCCGCCGCCACAGGCGAAAGGCCGCTGGCCGATCCCATTGCCGATACATTCTTGCTGGGACACGCCGCCGCTTGTTGCCTGTCGCGCGCCATCGCCCGCGCTGTTTACGAGGCGACACCGATGCCCGGCGACAGGCTGCCCGCCTGGAAGGCGCGGTTCGGCAGCGGTTAGATACGCGGGCCTGCCGCCTCGGGTAGCAAGACCCGCATAAGCGGGCTATGCCCATCCTCAAGCCCGTCGATCACGTCGAAATGGTGCCGCCCTGCCTCAACCGTCACCGGGCAGGCCCAGCCATTCCCAAGCCGCCGCGCCTGATCCAGAAAGGCAGGCCGTTCATACCCTCCCACCCAGATATGCGCGGCAACACCTTTGGCGCGCGGATGCAAGGCCGGGCTTTCGGCCCGTGCTTCGGCCAGATCCAGCGCAAGTTCCGCATTCATCGTGGTTTCCAACAACGGCCGCAGATCGCCAAGCGGCGAAATCGGCACAAGCTTTTGCAACCGCTTCGCAAGCGGCGCTTCCAAGCCGACTTGCCCCATACGCGCGGCCAGATGCCCCCCCGCCGAATGCCCCGTAACCACAATCGGCCCCTCAACCTTTTGGGCCATGACGCCCAAGGCCAAAGCCACCTCTGCCGTTATCTCGGAAATCCGCGCCCCCGGCGCCAGACTATACCCTGGCATCGCCACGGTCCAACCACGCGCCAAAGCCCCAGCGGCCAGATGCGAAAAGTCACGCGGCCCAAAATCCAGCCAATAGCCGCCATGAACGAAGATCAAAAGCCCCAGAGGCGGCACTTCCGGCACAAACAAATCAAACCACTGCCGCGCCCCCTTGCCATAAGCCACGCCAAGAACGGCCCTTTCGCCCAGATCCCTGCGAAACGCATCGGCCCGCAATTGCCAGCGCTTGGGGTACTCCGCCCCGCCGCGAATATATTTGCCATTGGCGAAAGCTTCATCATACCGCATAGCCAACCCCCAAATTCCTGCGATTTCAGGTGAAACCGCCTATATCCAGCCCCAAACAAACTTGGTTTGAATTCGAATTCAATGTAAGTCCCAATGCAATGAACCGGCAATGCTGGACATTTGATCAAATTGGATGCATTCCATCCCAAACCATCACAGAGGGGGATTCCCATGCTCGACTCAGCAACCGACCTTCGCTCGCGTCTCAAAGACCCATCGCTTCTGGTCACCAAGGCCTATGTCGCAGGTGAATGGACCGATGCCGCAGACGGCAAGACCTTCCCGGTAACCAATCCCGCCCGTGGCGATATGATCTGTACCGTGCCGGACCTGACCCGCGCCGATGCCGCCCGCGCCATTGCCGCCGCCGACAAGGCGCGCCACGAATGGGCCGCCCGCACCGGCAAGGAACGCGCCGCCATCTTGCGCAAATGGGCCGATCTTTGCATTGAAAACGCCGACGATCTTGGCGCGATCCTGACCGCCGAAATGGGCAAGCCGCTGGCCGAGGCCAAGGGCGAAATCGTCTATGGTGCCTCGTTCATTGAATGGTTCGGCGAAGAGGCCAAGCGCGTCTACGGTGAAACCATCCCCGGCCATCAGCGCGACAAGCGCCTGACCGTGATCAAGCAGCCCATCGGCGTTGCGGCCTCGATCACTCCGTGGAATTTCCCCAATGCGATGATCGCGCGCAAGGTCGCCCCGGCACTTGCCGCCGGTTGCGGCTTTGTCGCGCGCCCTGCCGCCGAAACCCCGCTTTCGGCACTGGCCCTTGCGGTGCTGGCCGAACGCGCCGGTGTGCCTGCCGGGGTCTTCTCGGTGATCACCTCTTCGCGGTCTTCAGAGATTGGCAAAGAGTTTTGCGAAAACCCCGGGGTGCGCAAGCTTACCTTCACCGGCTCGACCGAGGTTGGCCGCATCCTGCTGCGCCAGGCCGCCGATCAGGTGCTCAAATGCTCGATGGAGCTTGGCGGCAATGCCCCCTTCATCGTCTTTGACGATGCCGATCTCGACAAGGCCGTCGAAGGCGCGATGATTTCCAAGTTCCGCAACAACGGCCAGACCTGCGTTTGTGCCAACCGGATCTATGTGCAGGCCGGGGTTTATGATGCCTTTGCCGAAAAGCTTGCCACGGCGGTATCAAAACTGGCGGTTGGTGACGGCTTGGCAGACGGGGTCACCACCGGCCCCCTGATCAACGAAAGCGCGGTCGAAAAGGTTGAAGAACATATCGCCGACGTTCTGGCCGGCGGCGGCCGGGTTGTCACCGGCGGCAAGCGCCACGCGCTTGGCGGCACCTTCTTTGAACCCACCGTGGTAACCGGCGTCACCCCCGATATGAAGGTTTCAACCGAAGAAACCTTCGGCCCCCTCGCGCCGCTGTTCAAATTCGATACCGAGGCAGAGGTGATCGCCCGCGCCAATGACACCATCTTTGGCCTCGCCTCCTATTTCTACGCCCGCGACATCGGCCGCATCACCCGTGTGCAAGAGGGCCTTGAATACGGCATGGTCGGCGTCAACACCGGCCTGATCTCGACCGAGGTCGCCCCCTTTGGCGGCGTCAAACAATCCGGTCTTGGCCGCGAAGGCTCGCACCACGGGCTCGATGATTACATGGAAATGAAATATATCTGCCTCAGCGTCTGAAGCGGCTGAAGCACAAGCGAAACTTGGGGGCGGGAACTGCGGTTTCCGCCCCTTTTGCTTGCGCCACCCGCCCGCCATCCCGGCCATCCCCCCCCGCCCGTTATCCAATAACAAGCCGCCGATTTTGCCTAGCAA
>JBATTI010000266.1:0-3200 GCA_049670445.1 Albidovulum sp.
TGATCTGGGCGATCACACAAAGCTTGGCGCCGACACGGGCAGGATCCAGCAAGGCCACACGGGCGCGCACAATTCCGGCGGCGTCAAATTCCTGCAATTTGCGCCAGATGGTGCTTTGCGCCATGCCCGTACGGCTGGAAAGATCCGCCAAAGACAGCGACGCATCTGCCTGAATTTCCCGCAGTAATTTAATTTCGAGATCAGAAAATTCCATTTTTTCCCATAATTCGGTATTTCCTGCTATATCTTAGCGAATTTCCTGTCATCTTGAAAGCAATTTCCAATCGCAAGCGGCTAAGCTGGGCTGGATGCTATCGAAAGGCCGCGCCATGACCGCCTATATGTCCAAAACCGCCGATGCTGATGGGCACTACGAATATACCGCCGAAGAGAACGCGATTTGGGGCAGTTTGTTTGACCGTCAGATGGAATTTTTGCAAGGACGGATGACGCCGGCCTATCTTGATGGTGTCACACGCCTGGGTCTGAATGCGCGCGCCGTGCCGCAGATCGTGGATGTCGACGCAGGCCTTCAAGCCTTGACGGGTGCAGGCGTGGTGGGGGTTCCCGCAATCATCCCGCCAGCGCAGTTTTTTGAGCTTTTGGCCAAGCGAAAATTCCCGGTCGCGACTTTTTTGCGTCGCCGGGAAGATATCGACTACATTGAGGAACCAGATATTTTTCATGAAGTCTTCGGCCATTGCCCGCTGCTGACAGATCCGGATTACGTGAGTTTTATCGAGCGGTTTGGCCAAAAGGCCATGACCCTTGGCAAGCCCTATTCGTGGCGGATGTTCCGGCTTTTTTGGTTCACCGTTGAGTTCGGCATGATCCGAACCGGCAAAGGCCTGCGCGGTTATGGGGCAGGCATCGCATCATCGCCGTCGGAGGCCGACCATGCAACCGGCGGACAAGCCGAGATGTTGGATTTTGATCTTATGACAGCGCTCAGAACACCCTACAGGATCGATATCCTGCAGCCCGTCTATTTCGTGATTGACAGCTTTACACAGCTGACGGAAGCGCTGGAAGCGGATGTAGCGGCACTGATAGATCAAGCAAAGACGCTTGGCGATCTTCCCGCTAAGTTCGATAAGGCTGCGTGAATGCAACGGCACGCCACACAATTTTTCTGCGAAAAATTGGATAAATTTTCGCAGAAAATTTGAAGGGCGGTGCGCGAATACGCCTTACACTTCTTCCACAAGCACCACACCGGAGACAGCCTTAATCGCGCCTTTGATTTGCGGATTGACCGGATAATCACGGCCAGTTCCAATTTCGATCTCTGCCCCCGTCGCCAAATCTGCGACGCAAAAACTAATTCCGCCCTTGGTGCGAATCTTGGCCTCTTCCGACATCCGCGCCAACAAGGCCGCGACTGAAATAATTGCAGCCTCACTCTCAACATGCACCTTAAGCCCCGCACTGCCCGCATCTGCAGTCACGCTATCAATCGGCTGAGCCCCACGCGCGAGGAGTTTGAGCGTCTCACCCTCAAGTGTCCCCTCGACCGTCAAAACCACGGAACTGCCGGCATCAAGATGCTGGCGCGCCGCTTCAAGCGTATCCGAAAACACCGTGACTTCATAAAGGCCGGTAGGATCGGAAAGGGCGACAAAGGCAAAGCGGTTGCCTTTGGCGGATTTCCTTTCCTGGCGCGCCGAAACAATTCCTGCAATCTTGGCAACAACCGGCCCCTGCGCGGCTTTCGCTGTCAACTCCTCAAGCGTCAGAACCGATTTGCGCTTCAATGCCGGCATATAATCATCCAGCGGATGGCCCGATAGATAAAACCCGATCGCCCGATGTTCTTCGCTTAGCCGCTCTACCGGAAGCCAGTCATCGCATGACGGCAAACGCGGTTCGGGCAGATCCTCGCCCGCATCTCCAAAAAGCGATACCTGGGATGAGGCCTGCGCCTCATGCACCGCCGCTGAATAGGCAAAAAGCCCGTCAAGACTTTCAAATACCCGTTTGCGATTGCCATCAAGCACATCAAGCGCGCCTGCCCGCACCAACATTTCCAAAGACCGCTTGCCCAAACGCTTCAGATCCACCCTGCGCGCCATGTCGAACAGCGAAACGAATGGCTTTGCCCCGGCATCGGTTTCGCGCGCGGCCACGATCATTTTCATCGCCTCGACGCCGACATTTTTCAACGCGCCGAGGCCGTAGACCAACTGACCATCACGCACGGTGAAGGTGGCATCCGCGCGGTTCACACAAGGTGGCACCGTGGTGATGCCAAGATTATCAACCTCGCGCTTATAAACCGCGAGCTTGTCGGTCAGGTGAAGATCGCAATTCATCACGCCGGCCATAAACTCAACCGGATGGTTGGCTTTCAGCCACGCCGTTTGATAGCTGACCACCGCATAGGCGGCCGCGTGGGATTTGTTGAAACCGTAATTCGCGAATTTCTCCAACAGGTCAAAGACTTCACCGGATTTTTTCTTATCGACGCCATTGGCGACCGCTCCATCAATGAACTTTGGCCGTTCCTTGGCCATTTCCTCGGCAATCTTCTTACCCATGGCCCGGCGCAACAGATCCGCGCCGCCAAGCGAATAGCCTGCCATGACTTGCGCAATTTCCATAACCTGTTCCTGGTAGACGATGATGCCTTGCGTCTCTTTCAAGATGTGATCGATAGAAGGGTGAATGCTTTCAAGCTCTTTGAGGCCATTCTTCACCTCGCAATAGGTTGGAATATTCTCCATCGGGCCGGGGCGATAGAGCGCCACAAGGGCCACGATATCTTCGATGCAGGTCGGCTTCATCCGCCTGAGCGCATCCATCATGCCCGAGCTTTCAACCTGAAACACGGCCACCGTCTTGGCGGCCGCATAAAGCTCATACGACTTGGCATCATCAAGCGGTATCAGACTGATATCTATGTCAATTCCGCGCTTCTTCAAAAGATCCAGCGCGTTTTGAATGACCGTCAGCGTCTTGAGGCCCAAAAAGTCGAATTTCACCAAACCGGCCGCTTCGACCCATTTCATATTGAACTGGGTGGCGGGCATGTCGGATCGCGGGTCTTGGTAAAGTGGGACAAGCGCGTCCAAAGGACGATCGCCGATCACCACCCCCGCGGCATGGGTAGAGGCGTTGCGCAAGAGCCCCTCGACCTGTTTTCCGTAATCCAACAGCCGCGCCACGACCTCTTCGGCGCGGGCCGCCTCGCGCAGGCGCGG
>JBATTI010000267.1:0-4317 GCA_049670445.1 Albidovulum sp.
GTCTTCGTCATCGTCGTATTCATCCATCGGCGTGTTGCTTACCGACACCGCCTGGCTGACCACTTCGGGTACATGGCGGGTTGCCGTCTTGAACTTTTCAAGGGTGAAGTCCGGGCTGATCAGTGCCGGATCTCCCTCGATCCGCACGGCAAGGCCGTAACGCGTCTCGATCTGGGCGATATGTTCGCGCTTGTAGTTCACAAGGAAGTTCACAACCGCCACCGGCGCTTTCAACAACACTTCGCGCGACCGTTTACGGGTGCCTTCTTCCTCGATCTGACGCAAGATCGACAGGGCCAGACTGTCATCAGACCGGATGATCCCGGTGCCATGGCAATGGCCGCAAGGCGCGGTCGTCGCCTCCAGCATGCCAGGGCGCAAGCGCTGACGGCTCATCTCCATCAGGCCAAAGCCAGAGATGCGACCAACCTGAATGCGCGCGCGATCAGTCTTGAGCTTGTCTTTCAGGCGCTTTTCGACCGCGGCGTTGTTCTTACGCTCTTCCATATCGATAAAGTCGATCACGATCAGACCGGCAAGGTCGCGCAAGCGCAACTGACGGGCAACCTCTTCTGCGGCCTCAAGGTTGGTCTTGAGCGCCGTATCCTCGATCGAGCCTTCTTTGGTGGCGCGGCCAGAGTTCACGTCAATCGCAACCAAAGCCTCGGTCACGCCAATAACGATATAGCCGCCGGACCGCAGCTGCACGGTCGGGTTGAACATGCCACCAAGGTAGCTTTCAACCTGAAAGCGCGCGAACAGCGGCATCGCTTCATTGTAGTTCTTCACGTTCTTGGCATGCGACGGCATGATCATCCGCATGAAGTCCTTGGCGGCGCGGAAACCTGCCGCGCCCTCAACCAGAACTTCGTCGATCTCTTTGGTGTAAAGGTCACGGATCGAGCGTTTGATCAGATCGCCTTCTTCATAGATCGGTGCCGGTGCGATGGATTTCAGCGTCAGTTCGCGTACCTGTTCCCACAGCCGCATAAGATATTCGTAATCGCGCTTGATCTCGGTCTTGGTGCGCTGACTGCCCGCCGTGCGGATGATCAGACCGGCGCCTTCCGGCACCACAATCTCGCTCGCGATTTCCTTAAGCTTCTTGCGGTCGGCGACATTGGTGATCTTGCGGCTGATACCGCCGCCACGGGCGGTATTGGGCATCAAGACGCAGTAGCGACCGGCAAGCGACAGGTAGGTTGTCAGGGCCGCACCCTTGTTGCCGCGTTCTTCCTTGACGACCTGCACCAGCATGATCTGGCGCACTTTGACCACTTCCTGGATCTTGTAACGCCGGGGCCGGGGTTTGCGGGGCTGGCGGATTTCCTCGGCCATATCCTCTTCGGCGACCGATTCTATCTCGGGGTCGGTATCGCTTGCGTGATCGGCCGCGACATAGGGCTCATCCGCTGATCCATCATCCGACGGGTTCGCGTCATCCGTGCTGGCCACAGCCGTATCGTCGCCGCCGCGTTCATCTGCCGAAAAATCGGGCTGTGCATCTGTGCCGCTTGCGAAGGCCGACGGGCCGTCATTGTCGTCATCCCCTTCGGACAGATCGATAACACCCATGCCCGGAATGTCGTCGCTGCTGCGCATGACATCTGCCGATGGCGCGGCCTTTTCGGCACGCGGCGCATTGCGCGAACGGCGCTTGGGGCGGCTGACTTCCTCGGCCTCTTGCTCGGCGGCAAAGGCGCGTTCTTCGGCGATAAGGGCTTGTCGGTCCGCGACCGGTATCTGGTAATAGTCGGGGTGAATTTCCGAAAATGCCAAAAATCCGTGGCGATTTCCGCCGTAGTCAACAAAGGCCGCTTGCAGCGATGGTTCTACGCGGGTGACTTTTGCCAGATAGATGTTTCCGGCCAGCTGTCTTTTATTTGCAGTTTCAAAGTCGAATTCCTCGACCTTGTTTCCGTCCACCACCACGACGCGAGTTTCCTCTGCGTGGGTGGCATCGATGAGCATCTTGGTTGCCATGATATTCTTCCGAACGCCAACAGCCGCAGGGCCCCGGGTGGGGCCGCACGGCGACTGGGTTTTTTTGCTAAGGCAAATGCCGACGCGGAAAAGGCAATGAAGGCGGCGAAGTGCCTGCCTGTCCGATACTGCCCATCTATCGCGCGTTGCATCGCGTTTCTCTTATTTTAGGCGCAAACTGCGCCTGCTTCCTTGGCCTCATCCTTTTTACAGACAAGACAATTGCGCGACCTTTCGGCCTTTCTGCTACCGGACCCGCGCCGATGCCAAGGCGACAATGGGCGCAAGATTGTAGCGAAACTCATGGGTCTTTTGCGCGATTATGATCGCGCGCAAACCTGTAGCGCAACCTTAGCGGGGTTATGGCACCGATGACAATGGCCTTTTTTTCCAACCACGGAAAGATGGCCGGTGTTTCAGCCGCTGTCTTGTCCGCGCGAGGGGCCGCAAAAACCGCGCCGCTAAAGCGATCTTTGCGCGCGCTTGCAGATATATGCGGTCGCCTTGGTGGGGCTTTCCACCGACCATCGGTCGCACAGCCCGCGCACCCAGTCGGGCTGCGATTTCGCAGCATCATTAAGCCAGTTCGCCACCGAATCCTGGACATAGCGCGCGGGATCGCTGCGTAGCGGTTCCAGAACCGGCAAGCCCAAAGCGGGCTCTTCCTGAAAGGCCGCGATGTGTTTGCACCAAACGCCGCGCGGGCGGATCGCCTCGCTAGCGTAACGACGCAAGAAGTCCGAAGGCTCCGTCGTCCAATCGGCCAATAGCGCCACCGCCGCTTGTGGTTGTGATGCCAAATGCGGGCGCAGTGCCAGCCAGGCCCATTCGCGCACCCCGAAATGCGGATCATCCGCCAGCGGGCGGATCGCCGCCAGCGCGCTGGTCAAGCTGGTGCCAGTGGCTTGCGCGACACTGTAGCAGGCCCAGCCCCGCACCGTATCGGATGGGTGGCTTTGAAGTCGCGCCAGATCCGCCCCCGGCACGCCTGCCAAAAGCCTTGCGGCCAGATCCATGCGCCGGGTTATCCCCAATGCCGCCGCGGCCTTCATCTCGGTCAGCGCCGCCTCCCCTGCCTTGGGAAAGACCGCCGCCATCACGCTTGCAAAATCCACCGCAAGGCATTGGGTCAGATCGCGCGCCTCTGCCTGGCCCGCATTCAGCGCCTGAAGAACCGCCGGGTCGATATCGGAGACCTTACGCCCCTTGGTTGCTGCCTTCGCCATTGTCCGAAACCCCTTGAATTGCGATTTGTGCAGATGCCCGTGGCTTTGGTCCGCGCCACCGGCCTGTCATTCCCGAACGAACTGCATCGCCGCGTTCTGATCAACGACATAATCCCAGGCCGTTCCATTGGCTTTCATTGCATCATTGACCACCTGTTTTAATGGCAGGCGTTCCCAGACCTCGGATTTGATTTTATCAAGGTCAAAATACCCGCCTGTGATCACCTGGTTCAGCTTTGTTTCAATCTCGTGGCACGCGGGGTCACCGGCGCGGTTGTTCCATTCGCCGGGATCGCTGACGAGGTTGAAAAGCTGCGGGTCCGAGCCATGGCAATAGTGGTATTTCCAATCCCCCAAACGAACCATGAAGGATGGGCGCATGATGCCTTCGCCATGATATTCCGAAATGACCGGGATAACCTCAAGATCGGCCCCCTTGATCGCCGGCAGAAGGGATCGGCCTTCCAGTGGCTGAACCGGGGTTTGCCCGGCAATGTCGATCAGGGTGGCCGGAACGTCGAGCAGCGAAACCGGCGTGTCGATCACCCGGGGGGCTGCCCCGGGCATGTCAACGAACAGCGGAATACGGGCCGACCATTCGTAAAGGCTGCGTTTCTGAATCATCCCCTTTTCGCCCAGCATCTCGCCATGGTCCGAGGTGACGATGATGATCGTATCGTCGCGCAGACCCTTGTCTTCCAGAACCTCCAGAAGCTCGCCTATCTTGTCGTCCACGTAATGGGCCAGGGCTGCAAATCCGCGCCGCATGGCGATCAGGTTCTTCGGATCACGTATCTCATCGCCGCGCAGATGCAGGCCATGCCAGCGCCGGATTGCATGATCATAGGCCGAATATCTGTCATCCATATCCGCAGGATATTCGGGCAACGGGATATCCGCGTCCTTGTACATCTCCCAGTATTTCTTCGGAACGATGTAGGGGGGATGCGGATTGGTGAACGACACTGTCAGCATCCAGGGCTTGTCGGGCGCATGGCGCAGGTATTCCAGCGATTTGAAATGGCTGTCTTCGTCATATTGCAGCTCTTTCGACCAGCCGGGGCCAATATTGCTGGCCAGATATTGCGGGGTGAAATCGAAGGCTTTG
>JBATTI010000268.1:0-6153 GCA_049670445.1 Albidovulum sp.
GGCCATAGGGGGCCGGGCACTTGCAATGTGGTCGCGAAGTGCAGGGTTGGCCACCGGTATGCGGCCAACCCCGAGGGGCGGGGTTACTTGATGTAGCCCGCCGCCTCCATTTCATCTTTCACCAGCGCTTGCGCAGCGGCAAGGGCTTCGTCACCGGTCTTTTGACCGGCCAGCGCTGCCGAAAACTCTTGTCCGACCGAGTTGCCAAGGCCCTGGAATTCCGGGATCGCGACGAACTGGACGCCAACATAGGGCACGGGTTGCACGGTTGGGTTTTGGGGATCGGCTGCGTTGATCGAGTCAAGCGTCATCGCGGCAAACGGAACCTTCTGATACTCCGGGTTCGCATAAAGCGAGGTGCGGGTGCCCGGAGGGACATTGGCCCAACCTTCTTTGGACGCAACAAGGGCCAGATAGTCTTTGTTGGTAGCCCAGTCGATAAAGGTCTTGGCCGCTTCTTGCTTGGTCGAAGAGGCCGGTACGGCAAGGCTCCATGCCCAAAGCCAGTTGCCGCGCTTGCCCAGACCATTGTCGGGGGCCAGTGCGAAGCCAACCTTGTCGGCAACGGTCGAATCCTTGCCCGTCACGAAGGACGCAGCCACCGTGGCATCAATCCACATGCCGCATTTGCCCTGTTGGAACAGCGTCAGGTTTTCATTGAAGCCGTTCGATGATGCACCGGGCGGGCCGTAGTTGTTCATCAGGTTCAGATAGCTGTCGAGTGTTGCCTTCCATTCGGCACTGTCGAACTGTGGCACCCAGTTTTCGTCAAACCAGCGCGCGCCGAAGGAATTCGACATGGCGGTGATGAAGGCGGCATTTTCACCCCACCCCGCCTTACCGCGCAGGCAGATGCCGTATTGTTCTTTGCCCTTGTCGGTCATCGCGGCCGCAGCCTTTTCGATGTCGGCCCAGGTTGGCGCATCAGGCATGGTCAGGCCCGCGGCCTCCATCAGGTCGGTGCGGTACATCACCATCGAGCTTTCGCCGTAGAAGGGTGCGGCATAAAGATTGCCGTCCACGGTCAGGCCGCCACGGATCGCGGGCAACAAATCGTCTACGTCATATGATGCAGGCAGGTCGTTCAAAGACGAAAGCCAGCCTTGCTTGCCCCAGATCGGAACTTCATAGGTGCCGATGGTCAGAACATCATACTGGCCGCCTTTGGTGGCAATATCGGTGGTCACGTTCTGGCGCAGGACGTTTTCTTCCAGCGTCACCCATTCGACGGTGATGTCGGGGTGTTTGGCGTTGAAATCGTCCATAAGCCCTTGCATGCGGATCATGTCGCCGTTGTTCACGGTGGCAACGGTGATGGTCTCGGCATGTGCGGTCAGGCCCAGCGCGCATAGCGCGCTTGCGCCCATCAGGGCGCGAAGTGTCAGTTTCATGTAGTCCTCCCTCGGCGTATGTGAGCATATGCTCGATACGTGAGCAATTATTCACCATGAGTTACGGTGACGTCAATCAAAAAGTCACCTGCGGCCTAAAGGTGCGATGCGTTATCGGGCCAGAAGGGCGGTGGCGGTGTGTTCGTCGGTGATCAAGCCATTGAGGATACGGCCGGAAAGGGCGGCGCGGGTGGCGGCCACCTTGTTTGGCCCCGCCGCAAGTCCGATGACCTGCGCGCTGCTGTCAGGCTCTACCCGCAGGCCGCCGACGCGTTCGGAGATGCCCACATCAATGTACCGCCCTGCCGAATCAAACACCCAGCCGACCATTTCACCGATGGCCCCAAGGCGCTGCATTTCCGCCAACTGGGCCTTGGTGACAAAGCCGTCTTTGCACATCGGCGCGTCATCGCCCATCTGCCCGACGCCCAGGAATGTCACATTCGCGGACCTTGCCAGATCGAACACGTTTAGAACCGCGCGCAGGCCGTGGAAAATCGCCCGTTCTTCGGGCGTGTCCGAGATAACCGGCACCGGCATCGGGTAATGCGGCGCGCGGATGTTGTCAGCGATCCGCATGATGACATCGAAGTAGCTTGCCGACCCGTCGGGGGCGATATTGCCGACCAGTGACACAAGCCGGTGTTGTTCGGCCTCAATCGGCGTCAGCGCATCCACCATGGCGCGCATCGCACGGCCGGTGCCAAGCGCGATGATCAGCGGTTCGGGGCGCTGCAAGAAACGCTCCATGACGCTGGCCGCCAAAGCCGCAATGGCGCGGTTGCCGTCAGCGCCAAGGCCAAGGCCCGGTGCAACACGGCAGGTCTGCAACCCGAATTTTCGGGTCAGGGCGGCCTCAAGCTCCATGCAGGCGCCGATCTTGTGGTCAAGGCGCACATGGATCAGCCCCTCGGCCATGGCGCGCGACACAAGGCGCTGGGCGCGCTGGCGCGAAACGCCAAGCTCTGCCGCGATCTGGTCTTGGGTCATGCCACCGACATAGTAAAGCCACCCGGCACGCGCGGCATCGTCTTGCGGACTTGCGGGGATGTCGTTCTTGCTCATGTCCCGTTCCCTTGCGGCGCAGGTGCCGCACGCCGCGCAATCTGGAAGAAATCGGCGAAGGATGCAAATCTGAGGTCGGGGCGCGCGGCTTCGGGTTCTTGTGCGAGGGGCCGGGGCAGGTGGCTGCCGCCGGTGTAGCGCCAGACGGCCATGCCAGCGGCGCGCCCGGCCTGGATGCCGTTCAGGCTGTCCTCGATCACCAGCGCGCGTGCGGGTTCCACACCCATCCTGGCGGCTGCATGCAAGAAAAGATCTGGTGCGGGCTTGCCGTTCTTGACTTCGCTGGCGGTGAACAACCGGTCACCGACATGGCCGTCAAGGCCGGTGATCTGCAAAGACCGGCGCGCCCGCGCGGGGCTGGAGGATGTGGCCACGCACCAAGGGGTCTGGAGGCTTGCAAGCACCGCCCCCACATGCGGGATCGCCTGCAATTCCGTTTCAAACACCGCCAAAAGTTTGGCGCGGTAGCTGTCTTCAAAGGCGGGCGGCAGCGTCAGGCCAAAATCGGCGCGTATCACGTTCATGACGGTCGGATAGCTTCTGCCCAGAAAATACTGGCTGACATAGGCCAGATCGACGTGGACGCCCATTAAGGCAAGCTCCGATATCAGCATGCGGGCGCTGATCACCTCACTGTCGATGAGCACGCCATCGCAATCGAAAATGATCAGATCATACGGCGCAACGCGTCCCAATGGCACGGCCCTTCACAGTTCGGGATTCTGGGGCCATCAGATGACTGGTTTTAGAAGACTTGCGCAACCCTTCATGAAAGCGGGGCGATTGGCCGGGCGCAAACTGGCGGCCGGGTCAGGCCGACAATGGCAGCGCGGCCTGTACGGCCTGCGGCGGGTAATCCAGCGGATGCGGCGCGGACAAGCCACGCGTGATCAATCTAACCTCGCGCGGTTTCAGGCAAAGCCGTGCTGTGGATGAATAGTTTTCCAGTGTTCCGTCGCCAAGTGCCGGGAACAGGCCCATGATGTCCTGCCTTGCGGATGGCGTCAGGGCATCCCAGGCCGGATCGCCGGGATGAAAGCTTCCGGTGGGGATGCCTTCGGAAAAAACAATCTCATGCTTGGCGAACAGCAGGTGAATATAGACCGCGTCCCCGGCGGCCTGTGCGCGGGTGATGGTGTCGCCGTTGATCAGATGTCGGGCGGTCGCAAGAACCTCATGCGCGCCAAACAAAAGCTCTGCCTCGGGCGATCTGAGCAAGACCAGCTGTTGCGGCGAGACGAGAAGATCACGCGGGTTGCTGAACGCGCCTGCGTGCAGCCGGACCGGCGCCAGATGTCCATGCGCGGGTACGGATCTTGTGCCGATGCCAAGGATCGGCTGATAGCCATTGTCCATCGTCAAAACCAAATCGCCAATGCCCAGCGTTTCAACCGGAACTTCGCCGCGTGATGTGGCAATCAGCGTGCCCTGAACAAAAGACGGCAGGCAGACCGCGCGCAGATCAGCTTCGCTGTCGGTTTGATCGGCACCCGCCTCTGCCGGCGCGGCATCCGCAGCCGGGCCTTCGACCGGATCGGATATTGCTGTGGGGCCGCTGCCCCCGATTGCCGGTACGAAATAGACGTTGCCATCGGTGCCAAGCTGATAGGTGTCGGTGGTATCGGCATGATACTTTCCGTCGCCGCGCCACGTGCCCGACCATTTCCACCCGCCGTTGCCAAGGTGGGATGCGGTCGTGAATGTGGTTTGATCGCCCGAAATGGCATCACCCGAAATAGCATCACCCGGAGCAACTGCCCCTTCGCCAAGTGATACAAGATATCCTGTTGGCATACCCGTCGCTCCGCTCGCAAATTAGGTTTCCGCATGGCCTGCGCCTTATGTGACAATGCTTGGCCAAGGTTAAATTTCTCAAAACGTCGAAAGTTATATTTTTATGAGCGGGTTAGGGGCAGGGCCGGCAAAACCGGAATCGCCCTGGCAAGGCGCGTGAAACATCGCCCCTTGCCGATGATCGCCGCGCGGCAGGCGATGTTCCCGATCAGATCGCAGGCCGCCCGGCGCCCTGAACGCATCACCCGCTTGCCTATCAATCGGCCAGCATTCAATAGTAACGCATGACAATATGGCCACCGCAAAAACACGATCTGACACGCCCGGTCTACCTGTCGCTTGCCTCGACCATGCTCAGGGCGATGCGGGCGGGCGAACTGACGGGCGGTGACCGTTTGCCCACGCACCGCGAGCTGGCCTTCCAGTTGGGCATCAGCGTGCAGACCGTCAGCCGGGCCTATGAAGAATTGATCCGGATCGGCGCAATATCGGGCCAGATTGGCCGCGGGACATTTGTGACCGGCACTTTGGCCGAAGGTGCGCCGCCGCATTTCTATCTGCCCGAGGAAGAGCGCAGCAGCCTGATAGATCTGTCGATTCTGAAACCTGTGGGGGAGCAGATTCATGTCGACCACATGAGGGCCGCCCTGTCCGCGCTTGTCGAAAATCTGCCCGCACAGGTTGTACATTCCTTTCGCCCCGCCAACACCGCCCATGTACATGAAAAGACGGCGCATAAGTGGCTTAGGCACTGTGGCGTGGAATTGCAGGCGCAATCTGCGCTGATCACCAATGGCAATACCTCGGCGATGACGGTCGCGCTGATGACCGTGGCCAATCCCGGCGATCTGGTGGTGACGGAAGAGCTTGGCCACCACACGCTGAACCCCTTGGCACGCTATCTTGGGCTGCGCCTGAAGGGGCTCTCCACGGATAGCCAGGGCGTTATGCCCGCCGCATTTCTGGCGGCCTGCGCAAGCCAGACCGTAAAGGCGCTTTATGTGATGCCGACGGGGCTGGGCCCGCATTTGACCGTGATGCCGGTCGAGCGCCGGTTGGAGCTGATTGAAATCGCCCGGCGATATGATGTGTTCATCGTCGAAAGTGATGCCTGGGGTCCGCTGCAATCGGTTCGCCCGGAGCCTTTTGCCGTGCTTGCACCCGAGCGGACCCTTTACTTCACCTCGCTGACCAAATGCCTGATGCCGGGATTCAGGGTTGGTTATCTTGTGGTGCCGGATGAGCTTTCAAAGGCGGCGCGGAACCGGCATCTGGTAACCAACTGGATGGCCACGGCGATGATGGTGGAAATCGCCTCGCGCTGGATTGAAGACGGCACCGCGCTGGCGCTGGTTGACTGGCAAAGCCAGGCCATAATCCGGCGAAACCGGATCGCATGTGAATGCCTTGAAGGCCTGAGTTTTCTGAACCGCCCGACGGGTTTGCATGTCTGGTTGCCACTGGGGCGCAATGATGAGGCCAGCTTTGTCGCGGCGGCGCGTCGGGCCGGGGTTGCGGTGGCGCCGGGCGCGCCCTTTTCCATCGGCAATACCCCCCAAGAGGGCGCAATTCGCATCTGTCTGGGCGGTGTGACGGAAGCCAGATTGACGCAAGGCCTGCTGGCCCTGCGCCAGTTGATGCTGGCCCTGGACGCCCCGACGCTGCCGGTGGCATAACGGCCGGTTAAAATTGTCATGATTTAATGTTTTAATTGACATGATAATGCCGATGCCCACAGCTGTCCCCGACAGGCCAAAACCGGGGGGGCTTCGTGGCAACGCCGATCATCACCCTTGCCCGCCAGCGCGCCAAAGCCGCTGGCGCCGGCGCCACATTCACCACCTGATTTAAACCGGAGCAAACGATGCCAACACCCAAACTCCACTTTTCCCGCGACGAATTT
>JBATTI010000269.1:0-16721 GCA_049670445.1 Albidovulum sp.
GGCTTTGAAGATCGCGATGCGGCTACGCTGTTTTGCTCAGCCGTTAAGGCTGAAAGCCAATGCGTCTTGGCCTTGGCGCATTGATGTCCGGGTTGCCATCAGTTTTGCCGCGCCCCGGTGCCGTAATCCTTGGCTGCGAAGGTACAAAAATCACCGCGCGCGAAAGGGGCTTTTTTGCCGAAGCAAACCCGCTGGGCTTTATTCTCTTCGCGCGAAATGTTGATAACCCGGCGCAGGTCGCGCGTCTGACCGCAGATCTGCGTGACGCCGTCGGGCGTGACGCGCCGGTGCTGATTGATCAGGAAGGCGGGCGCGTTCAGCGTCTGCGCGCGCCGCATTGGCATGAATGGTTGCCCCCCCTGGATCAGGTCGCCAAAAGCCGCGAGGGCGGGATAGGGCGCGGGATATGGCTGCGTTACCGGGTGATTGCGGCTGAACTGCGCGCCCTTGGGATTGACGCGAATTGTGCCCCCACCGCCGATATTGCCGGGCCAACCACCCATCCGTTCCTGAAAAACCGCTGCCTTGGCCAAGATGCGGCCACGGTCACCCTTGCTGCGCGGGCAGCGGCAGAGGGGCTGTTGGCGGGCGGTGTCTTGCCGGTGATGAAGCATTTGCCCGGCCATGGGCGCACCACCGTTGACAGCCATCACGATTTGCCAACCGCCACCGCCCCGGCGCAAGACCTGATCGCCAGCGATTTTGCCCCCTTCCGGGCTTTGGCCGATCTGCCTATGGCGATGACCGCCCATATCGTCGTACCGGCCTATGATGCCCACAACCCCGCAACCAGCTCGCCCGCCGTGATCAAGGTGATCCGCGAGGTTATCGGCTTTGAAGGGCTTTTGCTGTCTGATGATTTGTCGATGCAAGCGCTGAGCGGAACTTTGTCTGAGCGGGCAGGGCGTGCGATTGCGGCGGGCTGCGACATCGCGTTGCACTGCAATGGCAATATGGCCGAAATGGAGGCTGTCGTCTCGGCGGCAGGCCAAATGGCCGCGCCCGCCATGGCCCGCGCCAATGCGGCACTTTCGCGCCGCACGACACCGGTGCCTATTGACGCTGACGCACTTCTGGCCGAACTTGACGGCCTTATGATGGCTGATGACCCCAACGGCACCCATGGCTGATCCAACCCTTTTCGTGGAAGACCGGGTGCCGGTCGGCGAGCGGCTGGCCGCCGAAGCGCTGATTGTGGATGTCGATGGCTTCGAAGGGCCGCTGGATCTGTTGCTGACCTTGTCGCGGACCCAAAAGGTTGACCTGCGGCGCGTGTCGGTCTTGCAACTGGCCGAACAATATCTGGCATTCGTTGAAGAGGCGACGCAGCTTCGCATTGAACTGGCGGCTGACTATCTGGTCATGGCGGCCTGGCTGGCCTTCTTGAAGTCGCGGCTGTTGTTACCGCCCGATCCAACCGATGAAGGCCCGACAGGCGAAGAACTTGCGGCCCATCTGGCCTTTCAACTTGAACGACTGGAGGCGATGCGCGAAGCCGCAGCCCGGCTTATGGGGCGCGATCAACTGGGCCGTGATTTCTTTGCCCGAGGCCAGACCGAAAGCGTGGCAAGGGTCAAAAACGTAACCCATACGGCCACGCTGCTGGATCTGATGCAGGCCTATGCGCGCATCCGCACCCGTGACGATTTTCGCCCCTACAGCTTTGATCGCAAACAGGTCTTTACCATGGAACAGGCGCTGGAACGGATGCGCGGGTTGATCGGTTTTTCCGGCGGCTGGACCGACCTTGAAACCTATTTGCCCGATGGCTGGAGTGCCGATCCCCAGCGCCGGCGTTCGGCCACTGCATCGACATTCGCCGCATCGCTGGAACTTGTTAAGCAAGGCCAGATAGAGCTTCGCCAATCTGAAAGTTTTTCTGCTATCACACTCAGACGGAAACCGCAGTGACAGACGTTCCCATGACGGATAACGCCACCAGTGACGACGCGAAAGCGGCGCAGACAGAGCGCAGCCTGTTTGCGGCCCCGCCGATTGCCGAACAAGAACGCATGATCGAGGCGGTTCTCTTTGCCTCGGCAGAGCCTGTGACGCTGGCCGAACTTGCGGCGCGGATGCCGCATGGCTCTGACCCTGCCGAGGCGCTGATCTATCTGCGCAAACGTTACGAAGGGCGCGGCGTTCAGATCGTGCGGGTCGGCGATGCCTGGGTCATGCGCACCGCACCCGACCTTGGGTTTTTGATGCAAAGGGAAGTGGTGGAAACCCGCAAACTGTCGCGCGCGGCGATCGAGACCCTGGCAATCATCGCCTATCATCAACCCGCCACCCGCGCCGAGATCGAAGAGATTCGCGGTGTTGCCGTTAGCCGCGGCACCGTCGATCAGCTGATCGAGCTGGAGTGGATCCGCTTCGGGCGGCGGCGCATGACCCCGGGTCGGCCTGTGACCTTTGTGGTGACGCCGAAGTTCCTTGACCATTTCGGGCTTGAATCGGCGCGCGATCTGCCTGGCTTGAAAGAGCTGCGCGCCGCGGGCCTGTTGGACAACCGGCCCTTTCCCGGCACCGATCTGCAAGGCGATGACGAGGGCGAAGATCTGGCCGGACAGTCGGAATTGTTTGAAGATTGACAGGAGGTTACGCGATGACCCTCAACCGGATTATAAATATGGTGATCAATGTCATCATCCGTAAATTGGTGAGCGCGGCGATCAATGGCGGCATGCGCATGGTGTCGCGACGCGGCAAGACCCCGAACGCAGGCCCCGCAAATACCGGGCAATCTGCGCCACCAACGGGGCAGGGTGCGATCTCGCAAGACGATCTTGCGAAGCGTGCCAAGACCGCGTCCAGAACCATTCGTCGCTCATAGATGCGGCATTTGCACTGCGGTTTCCATGCCGCTTGGCACTGGACCTTTATCGCCCGCTGCGTATAGAACAGGCACAACCCGGACCGTCGACATCCGCCCCTTCGGAGAATGCACATGAACTTTCTTTTGCGGCTATTGACCTGGTGGAATGGCCAGACGCTTGGCACCCAGTTGTTCACATGGCGGCGGGGCCAGAAGATTGGCGAAGATGCCCAGGGCAACGCCTTTTATCAGACCAAAGATGGCAAGCGCCGCTGGGTCATTTTCAACGGCGAATCTGAAGCAAGTCGGGTGTCACCCGATTGGCACGGCTGGCTGCATTTCACCTGGGATGAACCGCCGACCAAAGCCGCGCTGACCCATCAGCCCTGGGAAAAGCAGCATCAAGAGAATTTGACCGGCACGGCGCTTGCCTATGCGCCCGCAGGGTCAATCCGCCATGCGGCACCAGCGGCGCGCCGCGATTACGAAGCATGGACCCCAAAATAGAGCGACAAGCAGATGGCAGAGAATATCAGCGAAGTACTGACCGGTGCCGGGGTTCTGGCAGTGGCCGTGGGCTTTGCCGCCTATGCGGGCTTTGGTGGCAGTCTCGCACCCGCATCCGACAGCTATGAATTGAAGGCCAGCTTTCGGTCGGTGCAAGGCGTCAGCGTCGGCACCGATGTGCGTATGGCAGGCGTCAAGGTCGGCTCGGTCCTTGCGCTTGACTTAAACCCGCAGACCTTTTTCGCCGATGCGCGTTTCACGGTGAAAAACACCGTTGAAGTGCCCGATGACAGCACGGTTCTGGTGGCCTCCGAGGGGCTATTGGGCGGCAATTACGTCGAAATCCAGCCCGGCGGCAGCCCGATGAGTATCGAGCCCGGTGGAGAGATTGAAGACACCCAAGGCACTGTTGGTCTGGTTGAATTGTTGATGAAATTCGTGGGCAGTGCCTCGTCTGAAAAAGACCCGTCACCGTGATCAGCCGGGTCCATTTCGCCCTGATCCTTTCAAGCTGCCTTGGTGCCGGTGCCGCGATGGCGCAACAAGCGTCAGAGGCGCCGGGCGCAGTCTTGCGCGGCCTTGACACCGTGTCAGGCATCACCACAGATTTGACGGTGCGCAACGGCGAAACCGTAGAATACGGGCGCCTCACGGTTACGGTTTCTGATTGCCGCTTCCCCCAAGACAACCCCGCCGCAGATGCCTTCGCGCATGTGACGGTGCGCGACGTGAATGATGGCGCGGTTTTTGATGGCTGGATGATTGCGTCCAGCCCGGCACTGTCGGCGCTTGACCACCCGCGCTACGACGTCTGGGTCATGCACTGCATCAGTGAATAGGGCTGAGGCGGCGGGCCGGGGGACAAGAAATCTGCCTCATGCACCAAGGCCACCTTCAGCTGACGAAGATAGGTCAGACGCGGGATCTCTATCGCCCCCAGACTGGCCAGATGAGGGGTCAGGAATTGGGTATCGAACAGTTTGAATCCCGCCTCCCGCAGCCGCCCCACAAGATAGGCCAGCGCAATCTTTGATCCATCGGTCTTGCGCGAAAACATGCTTTCTCCGAAGAAAGCCGCCCCGATGGTCAGGCCAAACACCCCTCCGATCAGTACCCCGCCTTCGCGGACCTCAATCGAATGGGCGCGGCCCATCTTGTGAAGGCCTTGGTAAAGCACATGCAGATCATCGTTGATCCAGGTCTCGGGCCGGGCGGCGCAAGCGCCAACCACACCCGCGAAATCACCGTTAATCACCACCTCATAGCCGCCCGCCAAGATGCGTTTGCGCAAGCTGCGGGAGATATGAAATCGGTCCAATGGAAAGACGCCGCGCAGGGTTGGTTCGACCCAGTGCAATTCCGGGCTGTCGCTTGCCACCGCCATCGGAAAGACGCCGACTCTGTAAGCGTCCAGCATCCGTTCAGGGGTCAGCATCCACGGCCCGATCGCAGTTTGGTTTGGTCACAACCTGCGCGCGGGTGAAAGGCCAAAGCCGGGCCTATCCGTAGGTCCGCGCCAGCCACTTTTCCAACCAGTGAATTGAATAGTCACCGCTTTGGATATCAGCTTCCGCCAACAGTTGGTGAAACAACGGAATGGTGGTTTCAACGCCTTTGCCGTCCACGATCAGCTCTGACAAGGCGCGCTTCAGACGGGCCAAAGCCTCTGGCCGGTCGCGGCCATGCACGATCAGCTTGCCGATCAGACTGTCGTAATGCGAAGGGATGACATAGCCGTCATACAAGGCGCTGTCCATGCGCACACCAAGCCCGCCGGGTGCATGAAACTGGCTGATTCTGCCGGGGCGTGGGGCGAAATCCGGCACCCTTTCGGCATTGATCCGCACTTCAATCGCATGGCCGCGCACAGACAGATTTTCTTGCTGAAACTCCATCGGCAGGCCAGCGGCGACGCGGATCTGTTCGCGCACCAGATCGACGTCAAAAATCGCTTCCGTCACCGGATGTTCGACCTGAAGCCTTGTGTTCATCTCGATGAAATAGAACTCGCCGTCCTCATAGAGAAACTCAATCGTGCCCGCGCCGATGTAGTTGATTGCGGCGACCGCATCGGCGCAAGTCTTGCCGATCCGCGCGCGGGTTTCGGCGTCGATTGCCGGGCCGGGGGCCTCTTCAAACACTTTTTGGTGGCGGCGCTGCAAGGAACAGTCACGCTCGCCCAGATGCACCGCGCGGCCTTTGCCATCGCCAAAGACCTGAATTTCAATGTGGCGCGGACGCTGAAGATATTTCTCCATGTAGACTTCGTCATTGCCGAATGCGGCTTTGGACTCGGACCGTGCCGTGCGAAAGGCGATTTCAAGCTCTTCCTCGCTTTCGGCAACCTTCATCCCGCGCCCGCCGCCACCTGCCGTGGCTTTGATGATGACCGGATAGCCGATCTCGCGCGCAACTTTCTTGGCCGCAGCCACATCCGCCACACCGCCGTCAGAGCCGGGCACACAAGGCACACCCAGCTTTTTCATCGTATCCTTGGCGGTGATCTTGTCGCCCATGATGCGGATATGTTCAGCCGTGGGGCCGATGAAGGTGATGTCGTGGTCTTCCAGAATTTGTACGAAATTCGCGTTTTCGCTTAAAAAACCATAGCCCGGATGGATCGCCTGCGCGCCCGATATTTCACAAGCCGAGACGATGGCAGGCACCGACAGATAGCTTTGCGATGACGGGTTGGGGCCAATGCAGACGGATTCGTCTGCCATGCGCACATGCATTGCATCGGCATCAGCCAATGAATGCACCGCCACAGATTTGATGCCCATTTCTTTGCAGCTACGGATCACACGAAGCGCGATTTCGCCTCGATTCGCGATCAGGATTTTGTCGAACATTATGCCCTCACTCTATGATGAGAAGCGGGGCGCCGTATTCGACGGGGCTGCCATCCTCGACCAAAATGCGCTTGATCGTACCGGATTTCGGCGCAGGGATATGGTTCATGGTTTTCATCGCCTCGATGATCAGCACCGTCTGGCCTTCCTTGACCGCAGAGCCAATGGCGATGAACGGATCGGCATTAGGCTCGGGCGAAAGATAGACGGTGCCAACCATGGGCGAGGATACAACGCCGGGATGGTTGGACGGATCGCCACCAGCGACAGGGGCTGCGTCTGCACCGCCGGCCGGTGCCGGTGCGGCCGCAGGTGCCGCTGCTGCGACAGGGGCCGCCATTGGTGCAGGTGCCAGTTGGGCGGTTTGAGCGGCATATTTCGACACGCGCACATTAAGGCTGTCGTGATCGCCATACTCTCGCTTGACGCTCAGCTCGGCCAATTCGTTCTTGTTCAAAAGCTCTGCCAAAGCCTGAATGAATTCTACGTCGCTTTCATGGGGGGTCTTGGTCATAAGATCCTCGATCGGTCCTGTTTGGCTGCCCGTCTTATCCTGCGGGCCCGGCCTTGTCGCAGGCCTTATACAGGCTCCGCTTGTCCGAGAAAAGCCACGAGTTGCGTTGAAACACCCTTATGACGCCAAGGATATGAAAAGTGTAAATCAAAAAATTTACCATTTGATAAAAAAATGAAGATGTGGCAGGATTCGGCGAAGATAAATGCCAGGGAGGCCAAAGTGTCCAACAGCCCGCTTACAGCCGGCGTCGTGCCAGGCAGGCTCCGCCCCGAAGATTATGCGCGCAATTTCGACGACATCGCGCCGCGCCTTGCCCCGCATGAGGCGCAGGTGGCCGCTGACCGCTGCTACTTTTGCCATGACGCGCCGTGCATGACAGCCTGCCCGACCTCAATCGACATTCCCTTGTTCATCCGGCAGATTTCAACAGATACGCCGGATGCCGCGGCAAAAACCATCTTTTCGCAAAATATTCTTGGCGGCATGTGCGCCCGCGTCTGCCCGACCGAACAGCTTTGCGAAGAGGTCTGCGTGCGCGAAACCGCAGAAGGCAAGCCGGTTGAAATTGGTCGTCTGCAGCGATTTGCAACCGATACTTTGATGGCAAAGAACATCCATCCTTTTACCCGCGCCAAAGCGACGGGCAAAACGATCGCCATAGTTGGGGCAGGGCCTGCAGGTCTGGCTGCGGCGCACAGGTTGGCGATGCACGGACATGAGGTAACGCTTTTTGATACACGTCCAAAGGCGGGTGGGCTGAATGAATACGGCATCGCCAGTTACAAAGCGCCCGATGATTTTGCCCAAGCCGAGGTTGATTGGCTTTTGAAGATCGGCGGTATCAGCGTCGAACACGGCAAATCCCTTGGCTATGGGCTGACACTGGAGGCCCTGAAAGGCGGGTATGATGCGGTTGTTCTGGCCATTGGCCTGTCGGGCGTGAATGCCCTGCGCACCGAGGGGGAAGACCTTGAGCAGGTTGTCGATGCGGTCGATTTCATTTCGACCCTGCGCCAGACCGCCGACAAGAAGAAAATCCCCGTGGGCCGCGATGTGGTGGTGATCGGCGGCGGCATGACCGCCATTGACGCGGCGGTTCAATCGAAGCTGCTTGGTGCCGAGAATGTCACCATCGCCTATCGCCGTGGCCGCGAGCGGATGAGCGCGTCGGTGGACGAGCAGGAACATGCCACCAGTGTCGGCGTGCGGATATTGCACAACGTGGCACCGCTGCGCATCCTTGGAAAGAGCAAGGCGCAAGAGATTGAACTGGCCTATACCGTTGACGACAAGGGGGCTCTTACCGTGACCCAGGATGTCTTCAGGCTCAAGGCCGATCAGGTGATGAAGGCTATTGGCCAGACGCTTGAAGGGGTGCCGGAAGGCCTTCAGCTTGAGGGCGGCAAGATCGCGGTAACCGGGGCAGGGCGCACCAGCCTTGCGGGGGTCTGGGCGGCTGGTGACTGCGCCAGCGGCGGCGATGATCTGACCGTGACCGCGGTTGCAGAAGGCCGCGATGCGGCGATGGACATTCACATGAAACTGATGGGCTAACCCATGCTTAGACGCATCAACTTTCAGTCGCTCCCCGTTACCGACCAGCAGCGGGCGCTGGAATTCTACCGTGACCGGCTGGGCATGGAGGTCCAGACAGATGCGCCCTATGGCGACGGCTGGCGCTGGATATTCATGGCGATTCCGGGTGCCGGAACGTTGCTGCATTTTGCTCAGGCCGATGAAATCAGCATCAAGTCAGGAACGCCGGCGCTTTGCCTTGTCGCAGAGGATGTCGATGCAGAAATTGCGCGTTTGCAAGGCGACGGTGTTACCATCACCCATACCGCCGCTAAGGCACCATGGAACCCGCATGTCCGCTGGGCGATGTTCAAGGACAGCGAGGACAATCTTATCCTCATTCAATCCAGTTCAATGGAAGGAACGTGATCGATGGCCGATCTGACAAGCACCTTCATCGGGATCAAATCCCCCACCCCGTTCTGGCTGGCCTCGGCGCCGCCGACCGACAAGGAATATAACGTCCGGCGCGCCTATGAGGCGGGCTGGGGCGGGGTGGTCTGGAAGACCCTTGGCGCTGAAGGACCGCCGGTCGTCAACGTCAACGGGCCGCGCTACGGCGTTGTTTACGGCGCTGATCGCCGGGTTCTGGGCATCAACAATATCGAACTGATCACCGACCGCCCGCTGGAGGTGAACCTGCGCGAGATCAAATCGGTCAAGCGCGATTACCCCGACCGGGCGCTGATCATTTCGCTGATGGTGCCTTGTGACGAGGAAAGCTGGAAGGACATTCTGGCGCGCATCGAAGATACCGGCGCGGATGGGGTCGAGCTGAACTTTGTCTGCCCGCACGGGATGGCCGAACGTGGCATGGGATCGGCCGTCGGGCAGGTGCCGGAATATATCGAAATGGTCACCCGTTGGGTCAAGCAATACAGCCGCATGCCCTGCATCGTGAAGCTGACCCCGAATATCACCGACGTGCGTCAGCCCGCCGAGGCCGCAAAACGCGGCGGGGCGGATGCGGTAAGCCTGATCAATACGATCAATTCGATCACCTCGGTCGATCTTGATCTTTTCGCCCCCGAGCCGACGATTGACGGCAAGGGCACCCATGGCGGCTATTGCGGCCCGGCGGTCAAGCCCATTGCGCTGAATATGGTGGCCGAAATCGCCCGTTCCGCCAACACCCGTGGCCTGCCGATCTCGGCCATCGGCGGGGTGACGACCTGGCGCGATGCGGCTGAATTCATGGCGCTTGGGGCCGGCAATGTGCAGGTTTGCACGGCGGCAATGACCTATGGCTTCAAAGTCGTGCAAGAGATGATTTCAGGCTTGTCGGACTACATGGATCAGAAGGGTATGACATCGACCGCTGATCTGGTCGGACGGGCGGTGCCGAATGTCACCGACTGGCAGTTCTTGAACCTCAACTATGTCACCAAAGCGGTGATCGACCAAGAGTCCTGCATCAAATGCGGCCGCTGCTATGCGGCTTGCGAAGACACCAGCCATCAGGCAATTGCCATGTCGGCGGACCGCGTCTTTTCGGTGATGGATGACGAATGCGTGGCGTGCAACCTTTGCGTCGATGTCTGCCCGGTTGAAAATTGCATCACGATGAAAGAGCTGCCCAAAGGCGCCGTGGATCCACGCACCGGCAAGAAGGTGGGGGAATACGCCAATTGGACCACCCATCCCAATAATCCCGGCAGTCAGGCGGCCGAATAAGGGGGTGGGCGCAGCGGCCCGGTTGTCAGACCGTCAGGTCCAATGACGCCCTGGGGGCGCTATCTTCGCCCGGATAGGCTGTTGGGGCCACGGCGCGCCGCTGAACCTCGGCCTCGCGCGGGTTTGAGGCGCGCTCCGTTTCGGCGGTTTTTACAAGATTTGGGCCGTCATGGCGGCGCTTTGCCTCTGCCTCCAGCACATTCGCCTCAAAGGCCGGGGGCGGGCCGGTGGCGCGATCGGGCCTGAGGATCGGGGCCACAATCACGGCTTTTTGCAAACCCGCGTCGATCGCGGCCAGGGCGCGCTGCGTCTCGCGCGCGGCCTTGGGGCCGATGCCAGACAGTTGCCCGCTGCCAGACATTTGCCCGCTGCCAGACAGTTGCCCGCTGCCAGACAGTTGCCCGCTGCCAGATACGGGGCCACCGCCGACCTCGGGGCCACCAGAACCGGGCCGCTGGCCAATTTGCGTCAATAAAGGGTAGCCTTGGGCGAAATGACCCAAAGCCGGTTTTACAGTCCAATGCCCCTCCGTCATCACTAGGCTCCTCAAATCGAAGCCCCCACGTGACGGACCTTAAAGGATCAAGGTTAAACCGATGTTAGGGTTCGCCAAAATAATATGACTTTGGTTAACGGCAAGGCACGGCCTGATGCCATCAGCCTATCCTCACCAAATGGTGGTTTGACCGCCGCGCCAAAGCCTGCCTTCGTGGTCAAGTTGGTAGCGGAGGACGAGTGTTGCCGTTTTGGGTTCTAGGTATCTGGCTTTCGGTCTTGCCTGTGGCGGTTTTCGCGGCGGATTACCCGCTCCGCCCCGGCGACAGGCCGTTTGATGCGGCGGACCTCGCGACACGGCTTGATGCGCAGATCTTGCAGTTTTACGATGGCGGGCGCTCACGCTACGGGCCGGGCAATGCCTATGCCTATCTTTATTCCGATCAGGATATCGTATCCGGCAGCTTTGAAATCACCGATGAGGGCGAGGTCTGCATTACCTTCACCCATGGCCCGACGCGCTGCGATCTTTATGTGATGAACGGCGACCGGCTTTACCTGATTGACCAAAAAGGCGATCGCTATCCGGTGCGGTGATCGGGGGCCAGAAGGCGTTTGAACAAGGTCTCAAGGAACATCTCGGCTTCGGCATAAGGGTCATGGCCATCCCCCAAAACCGCGCGCACCTGCACGTCGAAATCGGCGTAATGCTGGGTCAGCGCCCAGATCGAGAATATCAGATGGTGGGGCGGCATTTCGGCGATAATGCCCTTGGCCTGCCAGTCGGCAATGACGGCGGCCTTGGTATCGACAAGGGCCTTGAGTTCGCCTTTCAATGCGTCTGCGATCCGTGGCGCACCTTGCAATATCTCATTCGCGAAAAGCCGGCTTTCACGCGGAAAATCGCGGCTTAGGTCCAACTTGCGTCGGACATAGGCCATAATCTCAGCCCGCGGTTCTCCCTTGGGGTCCATGGCGCGCAAGGGGTCCAGCCAGCTGTCTAACAGGCGCTCCAGAAGCTCGGCATGAACGGCCTCTTTCGACGCATAGTAATAAAGCAGGTTGGGTTTAGACAGGCCAGCCGCCTCAGCGATCTGATCAAGGGTCGCGCCGCGAAATCCATGCGCCGAAAAAACATCAAGGGCGGCTTCAAGGATCGCCAGGCGATTGCGCGTTTGAATTCTTGTCTGTGATCGTTTGGGGGCAGGCTGTTCGGCCACGGGGCTAACCTTTTCGTTCTCTTTGCTTCGATGGCAGATGCCGCGCAGGGTATTCTACACGTCAGCTCGTGTCATTTGATCAAATAATGGCTGTAAGGGCGTTTCGCCCTTTTGCGCGGGTTTGTTGCTTGCTAGCTTGCCCGCTATGGCGGTGTCAAACAACCGCCTGTGTGCGATATGGGTGGGAACGGATCCGGCGGGGCACGCAAATTCTTTCAGAGGCTTAAGATAGGGCAATGAAGATAACGCTGAGATCAGGTCAGCCCGGGGACGGCAGAACCTTGTTTGAGGTGACCGGGGCGGCCGTGGACCTTGCCGCATCGCATTATCCGCCCGAGGTAATCGCGAACTGGATGCATAACAGATCGCCCGCCTATTATGAGGAACGGCTTTCAACCGGCCACATCGTTATCGCCGAACGCGGCGGTGCCGCCTTGGGCTTCGTTCAAGCCGTACCGGGTGAGGTCACGCGGCTCTTCGTGCGGCCCGAGGCGGCCGGGCAGGGGCTTGGCGCCCGGCTTTTGGCCTTGGGCGTAAAACTGGCTTGCGACGGTGCGCCACGTGCAATCACGCTTGAGGCGACGCTGAACGCGCAGGCCTTCTATGAGCGTCTGGGTTTTGTAGCGGATCGGCAAGGCTGGTATTCGGGCGCCAATGACGGCGTGCCGGTTGCGGTGGTTTACATGCATCTTGATGAAGATCACTATCCCTCATACCCGCGCCAAGCTGCGGATATCTTAAGGACCCTCTCATGACCACTCGTCACCCCTGCACGGCCACCCAGCTTATTGATGATGACCGTGTTCGGGTCACAAGGTTCGATTTTGCCCCCGGCGCGGAAACCGGCTGGCACCGGCACGGGTTTGACTATGTCATCACCGCGATCACTGATTGTGAGATGCTTTTGGAAGAACCCGGCGGCGGCAGCCGCAGTGTGACCGTGCCCGCGGGATCCGCCTATCGCCGCGCCGAGGGGGTAGAGCATAATGTCGTCAATGCGGGGGATACCACGATGAGTTTTGTGGAGGTTGAGCTGAAGTGACTGCCCCCATCATCCGGCCAATGGTGCCCGAAGATGTCGAAGCCACCCTGGCCATGCGCGCCCGCACCCGCGAAAACGCCATGACTCTGGCCGAGCTGGAGGCGGAATACGGCATCACCCCCCAAAGCGCCGCCGAGGCTTTGCGGACCACCCAAAAGGGTTGGCTGTGCGAGCACGACGGCAAAGTCGCAGGCTTTGCCATAGGCGATTGTGCGACGGGCGAGGTTGTGGTTCTGGCGGTGCTGCCGGATTATGAGGGCCAAGGATTTGGCAAGAGTCTTTTGGAGCATGTACATGCGGCACTGCGCGCGGCGGGGCATGACACGATCTGGCTTTGGGCCAACCCCGATCCAGCCATGCGGGCAGCTGGGTTTTATGCGCGGATGGGCTACCATATGACCCAAGAGGTCGGCGCGGACAGCGTCAAATTGCAACGCGGCCCGGAACAAACCTAAGTGCTGCGTCAGATCGCCCCGATCCCTTTCAGGACGATGTTTTTGATATTGTCTTTTGCCTGACGCCATTGCCGGTCGGTCAGCGGATGGCCGTCGTTCAAGGTCTCAATCTGATGACCGACATCTGCGTAATGCTGGGTCGTGGCCCAAAGCATGTACAGCAAGTGGCGCGGGTCAATCGGGGCCATCTTGCCTTGATCAATCCAGCGTTGAATCACCTCGATGCGTCCATGCGTCCAGTCCCGCAATGTGGTTTCCAGATAGTCCTGGATGACCGGGGCTCCATGCATGACCTCAGAAGCCCAGACCTTCGATCCGTCCGCGTGATGACGAGAGATTTCCATCTTCGCATCGATATAGGCCCCAATTCCTTCGACCGGGCCCGCGGCGTTATCAAAGCTGTCGGCTGCATGTAACCAGATCTGGAAGATCTGTTGGACAACTTCCCGGTAAAGCGCCTCTTTTGTCGGAAAGTAGTAATGTAGATTGGCTTTGGGCAGCCCCGCCATATCTGCGATTAACTGCATTGTGGCGCCGCCAAAACCGGCTTCGGCAAATACCTTTTCGGCGGCGGCAAGAATCACGCGGACGTTCTCTTGCCTAATGGCATTGCGTTTTGATAGGCGTTCTGGTTCTGACATATGCGGCAAGATTTCCGTTGACCGGTCGGGCGGGCTGTGATGGTCTTAAGTCTGACCATATGGTCAAGAAGTGAGTCGCCGCAAGGGAATAGAATGCCCAAAAGGGCGAACACCAAGGAGACTGACATGGCCGCAACCGGCGAGAACATTCGCATCAATCCGACCCGTCTTTGGGACAGTTTGATGGAGATGGCCAAGATCGGCCCCGGTATCGCAGGCGGAAACAATCGCCAGACACTGACGGATGCTGACGGCGAAGGGCGCAAGCTTTTTGAATATTGGACCAAGGCCGCAGGCTGCACCATGGGCGTCGATGCCATGGGCAATATGTTCGCGCGCCGCGAGGGGACGGACCCGGATGCCGACCCGGTCTATATGGGCAGCCATCTTGATACCCAGCCGACGGGCGGAAAATACGACGGTGTGCTGGGGGTTTTGGGCGGGCTGGAGATCATCCGCTCGATGAACGATCTTGGCATCAAGACCCGCCGGTCAATCGTGGTGGCCAACTGGACCAACGAAGAGGGCACGCGCTTCGCCCCCGCGATGTTGGCCTCAGGCGTCTTTGCCGGCGTCCATGACAAGGCCTGGGCCTATGATCGTGAAGATGCCGATGGCAAGAAGTTCGGGGATGAGTTGGAGCGGATCGGCTGGATGGGCAGCGAAGTGGTCGGCAACCGCACGATCCACGCGATGTTTGAGCTGCATATAGAACAAGGCCCGATACTGGAGGCCGAGGGCAAGGATGTGGGGATCGTGACCCATGGTCAGGGGCTTTGGTGGTTACAGATCACCCTGACCGGCCGCGACGCCCATACCGGATCGACGCCGATGAACATGCGCGTCAATGCAGGCCTTGGTATGGCGCGGATCATGGAACTGGTTCATACGATCGCGATGGAAAATCAGCCCGGCGCCGTCGGTGCCGTGGGGCAGGCCAATGTCTATCCCAACAGCCGCAATGTGATCCCCGGCAAAGCCGTCTTTACCGTTGATTTCCGCTCACCCGATCAAGCCAAGCTTGATGGGATGCGCGCCCGGCTGGAGGCCGAGGCCCCGGCGATTGCCGAGGAGCTGGGCCTGGGGTTCGAGATTGAGCCGGTCGGCCATTTCGACCCGATCACCTTTGATGCGGGGCTCGTCAAGACCGTGCGGGCGGCCGCCAAGAAGCTTGACTACAGCCATATGGATATCATCTCGGGCGCAGGTCATGATGCCTGCTGGATCAACAAGGTGGCGCCGACCGTGATGGTGATGTGCCCCTGCGTTGGCGGGCTGTCGCATAATGAGGCTGAAGAGATCAGCCCCGAATGGGCGGCCGCCGGGACAGATGTGATGTTCCATGCGGTGCTTGAAACCGCGGGGGTCGTGGGGTGAGGCAAGCCCCGGGGGCTTCGCTCCCCCGGAACCCCCGCGAGGTATTTGTGAACAGAAGAAACAGCCTTTCGGGGGAGGGAAAAGCATGCCCAGTACAATCATCAGAAATGGCACCATCGTTACTGCCGATCTGACCTATCGCGGTGATGTTCTGATTGAAGGCGGCAAGATCGCGGCGATCGGCACGGGGTTGAAGGGTGAGCGCGAGCTTGATGCGACCGGTTGCTATGTGATGCCCGGCGGAATTGATCCGCATACCCATCTTGAGATGCCTTTCATGGGCACCTATTCCTCGGATGACTTTGAGAGCGGCACGCGGGCTGCACTTGCCGGTGGCACGACGATGGTGGTTGATTTCGTGCTGCCCGCGCCGGGGCAGGGGCTGCTGGACGGCTTGCAGATGTGGCATAACAAGTCGGGCCGGGCCAATTGCGACTATTCCTATCACATGGCGATCACCTGGTGGGGCGAGAAGGTCTTTGACGATATGAAGACCGTAGTGGAAGAAAACGGCATCAACACCTTCAAGCATTTCATGGCTTACAAGGGTGCCTTGATGGTCAATGATGATGAGCTTTATGCGAGTTTCAAACGCTGCGCCGAGTTGGGGGCGATCCCGCTGGTGCATGCCGAGAATGGTGATGTGGTGGCCGAATTGTCGGCGCGGCTTTTGGCCGAGGGCAATACCGGCCCCGAGGCCCATGCCTATTCGCGCCCACCGCAGGTTGAGGGCGAGGCCACCAACCGTGCGATCATGATCGCCGATATGGCAGGCGTGCCTTTGTACGTTGTCCATACCTCTTGCGAAGACAGCCACGAGGCGATCCGCCGGGCGCGGATGCAGGGCAAACGCGTCTGGGGAGAGCCGCTGATCCAGCATCTGACCTTGGATGAGAGCGAGTATTTCAACAAGGATTGGGACCATGCCGCGCGCCGGGTGATGAGCCCGCCTTTCCGCAACAAGCAGCATCAGGACAGCCTGTGGGCAGGCTTGCAATCGGGATCCCTGTCGGTTGTCGCCACCGATCACTGCGCCTTCACGACAGAGCAGAAGCGCTTTGGTGTGGGCGATTTCACCAAGATCCCCAATGGCACCGGTGGGCTGGAGGACCGCATGCCGATGCTGTGGACCTATGGGGTGCGAACCGGACGGATCACGATGAATGAGTTCGTCGCCGTCACCTCGACCAATATCGCCAAGATATTGAATTGCTATCCCAAGAAGGGTGCGGTGCTGGTCGGCGCGGACGCCGATCTGGTGGTTTGGGATCCGAAGAAGGCCAAGACGATTTCTGCGGGTTCGCAGCAATCGGCAATTGATTACAACGTCTTCGAGGGCAAGGAGGTGGTCGGCCTGCCGCGCTTCACCCTGACGCGGGGGCAGATTGCGGTGAATGACGGCAAGATCGAATGCCAAGAGGGCCATGGTGCGTTTGTGGCGCGTGAACCCAATGGCAGCGTCAACCAGGCCCTGTCCGCCTGGAAAGAGCTGACCGCGCCGCGGCCAGTGGCGCGGACCGGCATTCCGGCAAGTGGGGTGTGATGAAGGAT
>JBATTI010000270.1:0-17281 GCA_049670445.1 Albidovulum sp.
GAACGTGCTTGATGAAGACAGCAGCCAGACCGAGATTCTGGTGCTGGAAAGCCCATTCATCGGCAATGCCGAATTTGACGAAATGGTTCGTCAGTTCGACGGCAGCGTGGGCATCATCGATTGTACCTTCGCGGTGGATGCAGATGAAGATGCTTTGCGGCAGGGGCTAGAGCGTATCCGAGCCGAGGCCGAAGATGCGGTACGTTCAGGAGCGGCACATCTGGTGCTGACCGATCAGTTCCAGAACGAAAGCCGGGTGCCGATGCCGATGATCCTGGCCACTTCGGCGGTGCATAGCTGGTTGACGCGCAAGGGGCTGCGGACATTCTGTTCGGTCAATGTGCGGTCTGCCGAATGTATCGATCCGCATTATTTTGCCGTGCTGATTGGCTGCGGTGCCACCACCGTCAACGCCTATCTTGCCCAAGACAGTATTGCCGACCGGGTGCGGCGCGGTCTGGTCGAAGGCAGTTTGCTGGACGCCATGCGCCGCTATCGCGCGGCGATCGACGCCGGTCTTTTGAAGATCATGTCGAAGATGGGGATTTCGGTCATCTCGTCTTACCGCGGGGGCCTTAACTTCGAGGCGGTCGGTCTTAGCCGCGCCATGGTTGCGGAATATTTCCCCGGCATGCAAAGCCGCATTTCCGGGATCGGTGTGTCGGGCATTCAGCATAAGGTCAATGAAATCCACGCCCGCGGCTGGCTGGGCGGCAGTGATGTCCTGCCGGTCGGCGGTTTCTATAAGGCGCGCCGGTCTGGCGAAAAGCATGCCTGGGAAGCGCAGACCATGCATATGCTGCAATCGGCATGCGACCGTGCGTCTTATGACCTCTGGAAGCAGTATTCGGCCCGGATGCGGGACAACCAGCCGATTCATTTGCGCGATTTGCTGGACGTCAAGGCACTCGGCCGTCCGGTGCCGCTTGAAGAGGTGGAAAGCATCACCTCGATCCGCAAGCGGTTTGTGACACCCGGCATGTCACTGGGCGCACTTAGCCCCGAGGCCCATAAGACCCTGAATGTCGCGATGAACCGTATCGGTGCAAAATCCGATAGCGGCGAGGGCGGCGAAGACCCCGCGCATTTCTTGCCCGAAGCCAATGGTGATAACCCAAGCGCCAAGATCAAGCAGGTCGCCTCGGGCCGGTTTGGCGTGACGGCGGAATATCTGAACGCATGTGAAGAGCTGGAGATCAAGGTCGCCCAAGGTGCCAAGCCCGGCGAGGGTGGGCAATTGCCCGGCATGAAGGTGACCAAGCTGATCGCGCGCTTGCGCCATTCAACCGAAGGCGTGACGCTGATTTCACCGCCGCCGCATCACGATATCTATTCGATCGAGGATCTGGCGCAGCTGATCTATGACCTCAAGCAGATCAACCCCCGCGCCAAGGTGGCAGTCAAGCTTGTCTCATCCTCAGGCGTGGGCACAATTGCGGCGGGTGTGGCCAAGGCCAAGGCCGATGTGATCCTGATCTCGGGCCATAACGGCGGCACGGGTGCCAGCCCTGCGACCAGCATCAAATATGCGGGTCTACCGTGGGAAATGGGCCTGACCGAGGCGCATCAGGTGCTGGCAATGAACAAGCTGCGCGACCGGATCACCTTGCGCACCGATGGCGGTTTGCGCACCGGACGCGACATTGTCATCGCCGCGATGATGGGGGCCGAGGAATACGGTATCGGCACCGCCGCCCTGATTGCCATGGGCTGCATCATGGTGCGTCAGTGCCAGTCCAACACCTGCCCGGTCGGCGTCTGCACCCAAAATGAGGAGCTGCGCAAGAAGTTCACCGGCAATGCGGATAAGGTCGTTAACCTGATCACCTTTTACGCCCAGGAAGTGCGCGAAATTCTGGCCAGCCTTGGTGCGCGGTCCTTGGATGAGGTCATTGGCCGGGCCGATCTTTTGACCCAGGTCAGCCGTGGCCATGCCGAGCTGGATGATCTTGACCTTAACCCGCTGTTGATCACCGTCGATGGCTTTGACCGTATCGTCTACGACCGCTCAAAGCCGCGCAACATGGTGCCCGATACGCTGGATGCCGAGATCATCGGCGATGGCGCGCGCTTCTTTGAAGAAGGCGAAAAGATGCAGCTGTCCTATGCGGTGCGCAACACCCACCGCACGATCGGCACGCGGGTTTCAAGCCATATCGTGCGCAAGTTCGGTATGCGCAACAACCTTCAGCCCGATCACCTGACGATCAAGCTAACCGGGTCTTGCGGCCAGTCTTTGGGGGCCTTTGCGGCACGGGGCCTTAAGATTGAGGTGTCGGGCGATGCCAATGACTATGTCGGCAAGGGCCTGTCGGGGGGCACGATTACGGTGCGCCCGCCGATGGGGTCGCCGCTTGTCGCCGCAGAAAACACCATCATCGGCAATACCGTGCTTTACGGTGCGACGGATGGCTATCTTTTCGCCGCAGGCCGGGCGGGCGAACGCTTTGCCGTACGCAATTCGGGCGCGCGGGTGGTGATTGAAGGCTGCGGGTCCAACGGTTGCGAATATATGACCGGCGGCATCGCGGTGATTTTGGGCGAGATTGGCGCCAATTTCGGCGCAGGCATGACCGGCGGCATGGCCTATGTCTATGATGCGGCGGGTGATGCGACCGATCTGATGAACCTTGAAAGCCTTGTAACCTGCCCGGTCACCCAAGATCATTGGGAGGCTGAGTTGAAGGCTCTTATCATCCGTCACGCGACTGAGACCGGCAGTCTGAAAGCCCAGACCATCTTGCAAAACTGGGCCACGGAGCGCGCCAATTTCGTGCAGGTTTGCCCCAAAGAGATGCTGGCCCATCTGCCCCACCCCCTAAGCGCCGAGGCCCAGGCGGTTCCGGCCGAATAGCCGGGCCGGGGCGGACGCCAAAGGGTGCAATCAAAGGGCCGCCACCTGACCGGGAGGCGGCCTTGCTACGTCGGCAGATATTATGGGTTCGGGGGGGTTGGGGTCCTGATAGGGTTAACAGACTTGCATCTTCACGCTTTGCGCTTGTAGACAGGGACAAGGTTTGACTGAAAAGGCGCTGAATGCCCACCAGCTATATCGACCAGTTCTTTATCATGGATCCCGGCAATGCGCCGCCGGGGGGGACCGCGCTGTCGGTGGTCAAGCGCACGATGGTCGATCAGAATGACAACAACCTTATCGATACGGTCAGCGGCGATACGGTCAATGGCGTCAATGTAACCAGGGTCTGGGTTGGCGATACGATCACCGTCACGATGAACGGTTCGACCGTCACGATCACCGGAGTTACCTTCTATCTTGCTACGGGGCCCGCGATTTTCACCCCGACAGATGGCACGATCCTGTCGGACGCGGTCTTCATAAGCTCGACCTTCGTCAGTACCAGCACCCAGACACCGGTCGGCAATTTCGGGCCGCCGTGTTTTGTGGCCGGTACGCTGATTTCGGTACCGGGGAATACGGTGCCGGTAGAGACGCTGCAGCCCGGTGATCTTGTCACGACGTTGGACCAAGGCCCGCAGCCCATACGCTGGGTCGGGCAGCGGACCGTGGATGCCAGCGCGGACTTCGCGCCGGTGTGTTTTGCGCCGGGTGTGATCGGGAATGCGCGCGCGCTTATGGTGTCGCCGCAACACCGAATGCTGGTTAGCGGCTGGATGGCAGAGCTGTATTTCGGCCTGACCGAAGTCCTGGTCGCGGCCAAACATCTGGTCGGGGCGCCGGGCGTCTCTCTGGCCCCGATGGCGCATGTCATCTACGTCCATCTGCTGTTTGACCAGCACGAGATCATTTTTGCCGAAGGCGCGGCCAGCGAAAGCTTTCACCCGGGCAGCGAAATGCTTGAACAAGATCAGGCTTTACGCGCCGAAATCGCCGCCATATTCCCCGACATCACCGATGCCGCTTCCCGCGACCAGATACCCAGCGCGCGCATGGTGATCCGGGGGCGCGAGGCCAGATTGCTGGTGCCACAATCACCCCGAGCCCCTGCACGAAGCAGCGCGGGTGGTAAGCGCGCGGTGCTGCCTGGCAAAACCGGGCCTAATACCGCGTGGTCATCGCATGGCCGGGCCGAAAGGTCATGCGCACGAAGGTGACGACCTTGCCATCAAGCCATGTGGTGCGGTCAAGTCGGAACAAAGGGGTGCCGACAGAGGTTGCCAAAAATTCTGACAGCACCGCATCCGCCCCGACAGCAGACAGATTGATCTCGGCATCGGTATAGGGAACTTCTTTCAACAGCCACTCATTTGGGCCTGTCGTGGTCAGATCAGCCTGGCTGATGCCGGGGACCGTGGCGATATTTACCCAGCGTTCTTCAAACTGAAAGGGGCGGTTATCGGCGTAATGCATACATTTGAGGTGCATCACTTTCGCGCCCGCCTGCATCGACAGTTGCGAAACGATCCAGTCAGGTGCCAAAATCACCGACTGATGCACCAAGGCATAGCGGTAGGCGGCCCCGAGGTCTTCGATGGTCTGGCGCACCACCGCAATTTCGAACCGAGCAAATTTTGACGGCAAGACATTGACCCGCGTGCCGCTTTTGCGCTTGCGGTCAACAAGGCCCTGTTCGGCAAGTTCGCGCAGCGCGCGGTTCACCGTGGCGCGGGCGCAGCCGAATTCCTCGGCCAGTTCCACCTCGGTTGGCAACAGGCTGCCCGGTGGCCACAAGCCCCGATGAATCCGGCTGAGGACTTCGGCCTTGATATCGGCATAGCCAGAAGTCGTGCGCGGGGCAGAAGGCATTGATGTTGCTCCGATGCTTGCGTTAATCGTATTATGTGCAGACTAACTAAAAATCGCGAAAGGCCAAGCGGCGGCCTAGATCGCGGAAGTCAGTGCCTGCATCGCCTTACGGTATGCTTCAACAATCGGTCCGCGTTTGATGTGGCGACCGGCGCGGACCTGATGGCGGCCAGCGCTCCAGACATCGGTAATGGCGTGATCGTCGGCGGCAAAGACCAGACCGTCCAGCAACTGATCTTGCGACAATGCGCAAAGGGCCGGCACGGTGCTGTCGATGGCGACAAGATCGGCAAGCTGTCCGGTGGCGATTTGGCCTGCGGCGCGGTTCAGCGCGCGTGCACTGCCGGTGGCAGCACCCTTGTACAAGGCAGCCCCAACCGAGCCTTCGCCGTGGATGAAGACATTACGGTTCAGATCGCGCAGGCGCTGAGAATATTCAAGGCTGCGCAGTTCCTCACAAAGGGAAATCCGCACGTTGGAATCAGAGCCGACACCGAAGGCCCCGCCAGCGGCCAAGAAGTTTGGTCCGTTGAAAGGGCCATCGCCAAGGTTCGCCTCGGTGATCGGGCATAGCCCGGCCACAGCGCCGCTTTTGGCCATGGCGGTCGTCTCGGCCACAGTCATATGGGTGGCGTGGATCAAGCACCATGAAGCATCCACCGGCGCGTTTGCGAGCAACCATTCGACCGGCCGCGCGCCCAGCCACGCCGATATATCGGCGACCTCTTTGGGCTGTTCGGCGATGTGGATATGCACTGGCTGGCCCGCTTGCAGGTCAAGAACGGCGCGCAGATCTTGCGGAGTTGTCGCGCGCAAGGAATGCGGGGCAATGCCGACACGGGTATCGGCGGGCATCTGGGTGGCTGCCGTGGCGCGGGCCTGCGCCACCAGCCGCGCGAAACTGTCCACCGTGTTGGCAAAGCGCAACTGACCGCCCGCCAAGGGCGCGCCCGCCGCGCCGCCATAGGTGTAAAGAACCGGCAGATGGGTCAGGCCAATGCCGGTATCTGTAGCGGCGGCAAAGACCCGGTTTGTCAGCTCGCACGGATCATCATAGGGGGTGCCGCCGGGCTGATTATGGACATAGTGAAATTCGCCGACGCTGGCATATCCGGCCTCTAACATCTCCATATAGACAAGGGCGGCGATCGCTTCGAACTGCGCGGGGGTGATACGCTCAAGAAAGCGATACATAAGGTCGCGCCATGTCCAGAAGCTGTCTTTCCCGGCGGCCCTGATTTCGGTCATGCCCGCCATGGCGCGCTGAAAGGTATGGCTGTGCAGATTGCCCTGAGCTGGCAGCAAGATATCGACCTGCTCTGCATCCTTTGGCGGGGTCTGGCCTGCGGTGATGGATGCAATCCGCCCGCCGTCGATCTTGACCAAAACATCCGACTGCCATCCAGCCGTTGTCAGGGCGGATCGGGAAAAAATCTCTTGCATCGCGCGTCCTTTTGTATAGTCATAATAATATTAAGCGCAACATTAGCGAAACTCAAGACTTATCCGAGGGTCCCCGCGTGTCCGACAATTTTGTTTTGATCAATCTGAATGCGGCAACAATGGCGGCAAACTTGGCGGCTGGCGGCCAGCCTTATGGGTTAGTCGCGGATGCCGCGATTGTGGTAGCGGCGGGGCGCATCAATTGGGTCGGCCCAGCGGCGGATCTGCCGGATGAATTCCAAGACCTGCGGCGGTGCGATCTGGGCGGGCGGCTGGTTACGCCGGGGCTTGTGGATTGCCATACGCATCTGGTTTTCGGCGGTGACCGCGCGCTGGAATTTGAGATGCGGCTGAACGGTGCCAGCTATGAGGAGGTCGCCCGGGCGGGGGGTGGCATTGTGTCTACCGTGACCGAGACCCGGCAAGCAACGCTGGATGAGCTGGTGGCGGCGGCATTGCCACGGCTGGATGCCATGATCGCCGAGGGTGTGACTACGGTAGAGATCAAGTCAGGCTATGGTCTGGACCGGGAGACAGAGCTGAACATGCTGCGTGCGGCACGGCAGCTGGCGTTGCTGCGCCCAGTGCGGGTTTTCACCACGTTTTTGGGCGCCCATGCGACGCCGCAAGAATACGCCGGGCGGACGGATGCCTATATCGATGAGGTCTGCATCCCCGCGCTGCACTCCGCCCATGCCGAGGGGCTGGTGGATGCGGTGGACGGGTTTTGCGAAGGCATCGCCTTTGACACTGCCCAGATCGCGCGGGTCTTTGATGTGGCCAAGGCGCTGGGCTTGCCGGTCAAGCTGCATGCCGAGCAGTTGTCGCATATCGGCGGCACCAAGCTGGCCGCAAGCTACGGCGCTCTTTCGGCCGACCATGTTGAGTATGCAACACCTGAAGATGCCCGCGCCATGGCCGCATCGGGCACGGTGGCGGTGATTTTGCCGGGCGCGTTTTACACATTGCGCGAAACTCAGGCACCACCCGTGCAGGCGTTTCGCGACGAGGGTGTGGCAATGGCCGTGGCGACGGATTGCAACCCCGGATCATCGCCGCTGACCTCACTTTTGCTGACAATGAACATGGCATGCACCTTGTTTCGCATGACGCCGGAAGAGGCGCTGGCCGGGGCCACGCGCCATGCGGCCGCCGCACTGGGGCAAGCTGATCTGGGCCAGATTACCGAAGGATACCACGCTGATCTGGCGGTTTGGGATGTCAAACGACCGGGTGAGCTGGCCTACCGCGTGGGCTTTAACGCGCTTCATTCACGCTATTTTGGAGGGCTCGCATGATCACCATGGTTCCCGGTCAGGTGACATTGGCCACATTGAACGAGATCTATCGCAACCAGACGCCGGCCAAGCTTGACCCGCAGGCGCGCCCGATGGTTGAGCGTGCGGCGCAAATGGTTGCCGATGCCGCTGCGGGCGATGTGGCAGTTTACGGGGTCAACACCGGCTTTGGCAAACTGGCCAGTGTCAAGATTGCTTCCAAAGACACTGCCAAATTGCAGCGAAACCTGATCCTGAGCCATTGTTGCGGGGTGGGCGCGCCGCTGAGTGCGGACAAGACGCGGCTGATGATGACGCTGAAATTGCTGTCGCTGGGGCGCGGGGCGTCGGGCACCCGTTGGGCGGTTATCGCCCTTATCCAAGATATGCTGGCGCAAGACGTGTTGCCGGTGATCCCGTCACAAGGATCCGTTGGGGCCTCAGGCGATCTGGCGCCGCTGGCGCATATGGCCGCCGCAATGATCGGGCAGGGCGAGGCCATATATAAGGGCCAGCGCATGTCGGGTCGGGACGCACTGCAGGCAGCGGGGCTTGAGCCAGTTATCCTTGGCCCCAAAGAGGGATTGGGGCTAATCAACGGCACGCAGTTTTCGACCGCTTGCGCCCTTGCCGGGCTGTTTGATGCGCTTCGGTTGGTGGAAACCTGTGCGGTGACAGCGGCGCTGTCGACCGATGCAATCATGGGGTCCACAGCGCCTTTGCTGGCCAATATACATGCGTTGCGCGGCCATGCCGGGCAGATCGATATGGCAGCGGTTATGCGCGCGGTCATGGACGGCTCTGACATCCGCGAAAGCCACCGGACGGGCGATACCCGTGTGCAAGATCCCTATTGCATCCGATGCCAGCCGCAGGTGTCGGGTGCGGCACTTGATGTGCTGCGCAGTGCCGCCCGCACGCTGGAAATCGAGGCAAATGCCGTAACCGACAACCCATTGGTGCTGGTGGAGGAGGGGGTTATCGTATCAGGCGGCAATTTTCATGCCGAATACACCGGTTTTGCCGCCGATCAGATCGCGCTGGCGGTGGCGGAAATCGGTGCGATTGCGCAGCGCCGCATCGCGCTGATGGTCGATCCTACGCTAAGCTTTGATCTGCCGCCATTCTTGACGCCTGACCCGGGTCTCAACTCGGGCTTCATGATCGCTGAAGTCACCAGCGCGGCCTTGATGAGCGAGAACAAGCATCTTGCCAACCCCTGCGTGACCGACAGCACGCCAACATCGGCCAACCAGGAAGACCACGTCAGTATGGCCGCCCATGGCGCGCTGCGGTTGGCGCGGATGAATGACAACCTGTCGGTGATCCTTGCGATTGAGATGTTATGTGGCGCGCAAGGGGTCGAGGCACGCGCGCCGCTTGCGACCTCGCCCGTCTTGCAAGCGGTAGTCGCGCGGTTGCGTCAACACGTGGCGACTTTGGGCGAAGACCGCTATCTTGCCCCCGATATCGAGGCCGCAACGGCGCTGGTGCGCAGCGGGGCCATCAGCAAAGCCGCCGGGGTGATGTTCGCGCTATGACCGCAGCGATAGAGATTACGCGCGGTGCGGGGCCGATCGTGCTTGGCCTGCCCCATGCCGGAACCGAGCTGCCCGATGATATTCAAGCGCGGCTTAACTCCGTCGGGCTGGCGCTGGCGGATACCGATTGGCATATTCATGATCTTTACGCCGGTTTGATCCCCGACGTGACCACAGTGCGCACCCCGATCCACCGCTATGTGATTGATGTTAATCGCGATCCGGCGGGCGAAAGCCTTTACCCCGGCCAAAACACAACCGGCCTATGCCCGACCACCGATTTTGACGGGCGCGACATCTATCTGCCCGGTCAGGCCCCCGATGCGGCCGAGATTGCGCGGCGCAGCCGAGCCTTTCATGCGCCGTATCATGCGGGGCTGGCGGCCGAGTTGTCGCGCGTCAAGGCGCTGCACGGCTTTGCGATCTTGTATGATTGCCATTCGATCCGCGCGCAGATCCCGTTTCTGTTCGACGGTATTTTGCCGGATTTCAACATCGGCACCAATCTTGGCACCACATGCGACGCGCGCATAGCGCAAGCGGTGACCGATGTCTGCGCGCAGGCCGAAGGCTATAGCCTTGTCATCAATGGCCGCTTCAAGGGCGGCTGGACCACGCGCCATTATGGTCGCCCCGCCGAGGGAATCCATGCGGTTCAGATGGAACTGGCGCAATCCACCTATCTTGCCGAAGAAACACCGCCCTGGCGCTATGACCCGGCCAAGGCCGAGGCCCTGCGCGCCCATCTTTCCGAAATCCTGTCAAGGCTGGCCTTGTTTACGCCAGTGAATGGAGACATCACATGACCAATCCGCGCCATAACATCCGCGACGTGTTCCCCGCCACCGGAACCACGATCACCGCCAAAAGTTGGCTGACCGAAGCACCGATGCGCATGCTGATGAACAACCTGCACCCCGATGTGGCCGAAAACCCGCATGAATTGGTGGTTTACGGCGGCATCGGGCGTGCGGCGCGGACATGGGAAGATTTTGACCAGATCGTCGCCAGCCTGAAGGAACTGGAGGCCGATCAAACCTTGTTGGTGCAATCGGGCAAACCGGTGGGTGTGTTTCAGACCCATAAGGATGCGCCGCGCGTCTTGATCGCAAATTCCAACCTTGTGCCGCATTGGGCCACTTGGGATCATTTCAACGAGCTCGATAAAAAGGGTCTGGCGATGTATGGCCAGATGACGGCGGGGTCATGGATTTACATTGGTACCCAAGGTATCGTTCAAGGCACCTATGAGACGTTCATGGAGGCAGGCCGCCAGCATTATGAAGGTAACCTTACGGGGCGGTGGATACTGACCGGCGGGCTGGGCGGTATGGGCGGCGCACAACCGTTGGCCGCAGTTATGGCAGGCGCGTGTTGTCTGGCGGTTGAATGCGATGAAACCCGCGCCGATTTTCGCCTGCGCACGCGCTATGTTGACGAAAAGACCCATTCGTTGGACGAGGCGCTGGCGCTGATTGGGCGTTGGACCAAGGCCGGGGAGGCAAAATCTGTGGCCTTGATTGGCAATGCGGCGGATGTCTTTCCGGAGCTTTTCAAACGCGGTGTGCGCCCTGATATGGTCACTGACCAGACCAGCGCCCATGACCCGATCCACGGCTATTTGCCGCAAGGCTGGAGCGTGGCGGAATGGCGCGCCAAGCAAGAAAGCGACCCTAAAGCAGTGGAAAAGGCTGCGCGCGCCAGTATGAAGGTGCAAGTCGCGGCGATGGTCGACTTTTGGAATGCTGGTGTGCCGACGCTGGATTACGGCAACAACATCCGGCAAGTGGCCCAAGAAGAGGGGCTGGAAAATGCCTTTGCCTTTCCGGGTTTTGTGCCTGCCTATATCCGCCCCTTGTTTTGCCGGGGTATTGGCCCGTTTCGTTGGTGCGCCCTGTCGGGCGACCCCGAGGATATCTACAAGACCGACGCCAAGGTGAAAGAGCTGGTCGATGACCCACATCTGCACAACTGGCTTGATATGGCACGCGAGCGGATCGCCTTTCAGGGCCTGCCTGCGCGGATTTGCTGGGTTGGTCTGGGGGTCCGCCACAAACTGGGGCTGGCATTCAATGAAATGGTGCGTACGGGTGAGTTGTCTGCCCCCATCGTGATTGGCCGCGATCATCTGGACTCCGGCTCTGTCGCCTCGCCCAACCGCGAAACCGAAGCGATGAAAGACGGCTCAGACGCGGTGTCGGACTGGCCGCTGTTGAATGCGATGCTGAATGTGGCCAGCGGTGCGACATGGGTGTCATTGCACCATGGTGGCGGGGTGGGCATGGGCTTTAGCCAGCATTCAGGCATGGTGATCTGTTGTGACGGCACCGAAGATGCCGACCGGCGCATTGCCAATGTCTTGTGGAACGACCCGGCCACGGGTGTGATGCGCCACGCTGACGCAGGCTATGACATCGCGCTGGACTGTGCGCGTGCGCAAGGTCTGAACCTGCCCGGCATTTTGAAGGGCTAAAACAACCGGCGGATCGGCCAGATGCAGCGATTGACCTGCCAACTGGGCCCAACTGGGCTTGACCGAGCAGGGCGGTGCATGGCTAAGGTGCGCCAATGGCAAATACGACGAATACCAACCGTAAACGGGCGACAAAATCGCCGCGCAAGAAGCCTGCCCCGGCGGAGCTGCCGACATGGGGCGGGCTTTTTCGGCGTGTCCGGCGGTGGATATGGCGTGGCGCGCTGGCCGGGGTGGCGGGGTTTATGCTGCTGGTCCTTCTGGGCACCATCATCGACCCGCGCCTGACGCCCTATATTCAGGCCGAACGGTTCCGCGAGGGCGGCATTACCCGCAATTGGGTGGCGATTGAAGATATGGCGCCGGAGGTTGCCCGGTCTTTCGTCGCCGCCGAGGATGCGAATTTTTGCACCCATTGGGGCTTTGACATGAAGGCGATCCGGGCGGCGATCGGTGAAGGCAGCGGGCGTGGTGCATCGACCATATCCCAGCAAGTGACCAAGAACGTCTTTTTGTGGCATGGCCGCAGCTGGCTGCGCAAGGCACTGGAAAGCCTGATGACCCCGGTTGTCGAACTGGTTTGGACCAAGCGCCGCATGCTGGAGGTCTATCTTAACGTCGCTGAAACCGGGCGCGGTATCTTTGGGGTTGATGCCGCCGCACGCCATTATTTCGGGGTCTCCGCCGCGCGTCTGACACCCGATCAGGCCGCGCGCATCGCCGCCATTTTGCCCGACCCAAAGGGCCGTGATCCCTCCAAGAACTCTGGCTATATGCGCAAACGGGCGGTGCAAATCCGCTCGGGCGCCGATACGATCCTGGCCGATGGCCGCGCTGCTTGTTTCGAGGATTGATCAAGGCCCCGGCCAAGGGTATCACACTATGGATCCTGAACCCCGAAAGCGCCCCTGTCCGATGACCCGCCTTTACCACGTTCCACTATCGCCGTTTTGCCGCAAGGTCCGTCTGGTTCTTGCCGAGAAGAAGATAGAGGTTGAGCTGGCCGAAGAACGCTATTGGGAGCAGGGGCAGGATTTCATGCTGCGCAATCCGGCGGGCAAGATTCCGGTTTTGAAGATTGACGGCAAGACACTTTCCGAAAGCCAGGCGATTTGCGAATATATTGACGAAACCGTCCCCGAACCGCGCCTGATGCCGCGCGAGGTTGATGCGCGCTATGAGGTGCGGCGCCTGTGCGCGTGGTTCGACGATAAGTTCCACCGCGAAGTGACCTCAAAACTGCTGTATGAACGGGTCAACAAGAAGATCATGGGGCAGGGCTATCCCGATAGCCAAAACGTCAAATCCGGGGCAAACCGGATCAAAGGCCACCTTGATTACATGGATGGGCTGTTTGATCAGCGCCGCTGGCTGGCGGGTGACCAGATGACATTGGCCGATCTGACGGCGGCGGCGCATCTGTCTTGTCTCGATTACATCTCTGATGTGGATTGGGACCGGTCGGCTAATGTCAAGGAATGGTATGCGAAGATCAAATCGCGGCCCTCGTTCCGGTCGATCCTTGCCGATCAGATCTCGGGCTTTCCGCCGCCGGCGCATTACGCCGATCTGGATTTTTGATCGCGAGCCCGCAGGCGTTTTAACCATTTGCTAACCAAGCGGGCGCAGGCTGTTTGCATGTGCCCGACTCATGCCTTTCAGGAAGCCCCGCTTCCCCTGTTTGACGCCGATGAGGCGCAAGAAGCGGTTTTGCCGCAAGGGCGGCTACCGTCCTATATAAAAGATCACCGCCAGCGCCTACGCAGCCGTTTTATGGGCGGCGGTGCGGCGGCTATGCCTGATTATGAACTGCTGGAGCTTGTCTTGTTCCGCGCTATCCCACGGCAAGACGTCAAACCCCTCGCCCGGCGGCTGTTGGAGGTATTTGGCGATTTCAACGCCGTGCTATCGGCACCCGTCAGCCGTTTGTCGGAGGTGACGGGCGTCGGCCCTTCGGCCATTCAGGAACTTAAGATCGTCGAGGCGGCAGCCCACAGGCTTGCACGTTCCAAGGTAATGAACCGCCCGATTTTGTCATCATGGGACGCGTTGTTAGATTATTGCCGCGCCTCTATGGGCCACCGCGCGACAGAGCAGTTCCGTATCTTGTACCTGGACCGCAAAAACATCCTGACCGCCGATGAAGAACAAGCGCGCGGCACGGTCGATCATGTGCCCGTCTATCCGCGCGAAGTGGTTAAACGCGCGCTGGAGCTGAACGCCAGCGCCTTGATATTGGTGCATAATCACCCGTCTGGCGATCCGACGCCGTCAGATGCGGATATTTTGGTGACCAACCAAATACTGGATGCGGCTGACGTCATGGGGATTGTGCTTCATGACCACCTGATCATCGGCAAGACTCAGGTTCTAAGCTTTAGGGCGCAAGGATATTTGTGATCATCGGGGCCGCATCCACGCCACATGGCCTTAGTTTGACGCAGCGACCATCGCCATGCCCGTGGGTGATTGCGTGATCCCCATGACCAGAGTTTCGCTGGTCTGTTCGCAGCTTGGCAGCATAAAACGCAAGGGAACGGTTTTTGGGCGAACGGACTTGCTGACAGAAAAAGTCGAACTGAGCACGTCTTTGCCGCAATTATCTGGCCCAAGTTCGGTCACAACTTCGATAAGGTCTTGGGGTTGCTTGGAGGGGGCTGTGAATACCTCTGCCAGCACCGGATAGGGTAGCGTCGCATCGCCAAGCTGGGTCAAGAAACCACCCAGCCCAAGGGTCGGGCGGCCGCTGTTTGCGGGCCGGATATGCCCGGCTTCGCCAAAGTTTGCCCCATCAATATAGGCGTTAAGGTGTAGGCTTGCCGTACCATAAGTGCCGATTGCAAACCTTGTGACAGAGCCGATATCAGGCACGATTGCCGTATCGGTCAATTTGCCGCCCGATGCGAACCACACGGTGACGTCGCCGCGCGTCGCCAATGCGGGCAGAAGCGCGAAATACTTGCCCTCTCTATCCGTGCGAACGGCAAAGCTCATGCCCGAATGACTGACATGAATGACCTCATCCGCGTGGCAAGGTGCGGTGACCGACATGGCCAGCATGGCAGGTCTTTGGGCCGAAAGTTCAAGCGCCATCGGGGCGCATACCTGCCCGTTTTCATCATATTCGGTAGCGGGTGTGCTTTGCGCATCGACCCTATCCCTTGCAGCAGGCGCGGGCTCGAAGACCAAAGGCAGTGAAACCTGCCGCGCAGCCGCTTCGTCGGCAAGCTGGTCCTGAAAGTCAGCCGGATCCAGCACCACGGCCAGCAAAGGCCGACCGTGCGATTCTATCAGATCGTCGGTGGCTAGGGAGAGCTGCACAGACCCGTCGGTCTGACCGGCATCATTCAAGCCCTCGGTTGCGGCAACCGTCTGAACACGGCTAAGCCGTGAAGCAAGATCGCCGCCGTTTTGCATGAGGTGGCCTGTTGCTGTCGCCAGAAAGAAGGCTCCTGCAGCTGTCAACGCTCTTTTTCCGATGGACATCGAATCCTCCGCTTACGGAAGAGATATGCCGCAGAACTTGGGCGCAAGCGTGGCCCAAACGAGAAAATCCGATGGGCGCGGAGGTTATTGTGAACGCAATATGTTGCGGTTGCCCTTGGGTAAGCTACCCAAAATCAGGCATCCAAGTGCCAAAGCCGCGCGCACCTTGCCATAATTTGTTCACGAATCAGCACCAATCGAGCTGCAAGGCGGTCGCGCTGATTGGCAGCTTAGGCCAGACGACCGTGGCAATGCTTGAACTTGTCACCCGATCCGCAAGGACACTGATCATTGCGTGCCGGATTGCCCCATGTCCTATGGTCAGCCTCATCAAACCCAGCCAATAGCGGGGCTTTGGGTTTGGCCGGGGCGGCGGGCGTGGCCGCTTGTTGCCCGGCCATCTGTTGCAACATGGCTTGCTGTTCTTCCTCGGTCAAAGGCCGCACCTGAGACAGCTTTTGGGTCACGTCAACGCGCAGACCGTCAAGCAGGTTCTCAAACAATGCGAAGGCCTCGGTCTTGTATTCCGACAACGGATCGCGCTGGGCATAGCCGCGAAAGCCAACGACCGAGCGCAGATGCTCCAGCGTCACCAGATGTTCGCGCCACTTGCCGTCGATAGTTTGCAACAAGAACTGCTTTTCGATCTGGCTCATGGTTTCAGGGCCGAACGCTTTGGTCTTTTCTGCCATCATCTCGTCGGTGGCGGCATAGATCCGTTCGCGCATGGCGTCTTGATCAACGCCCTCTTCGCCCGCCCAATCAGCAATCGGCAGATCAAGCGCCAGCTTTTCGCGCACGGCGGTGTTCAGCCCGTCGACCTCCCACTGATCGGGATAGCTTTTGGGCGGCATCGCCGCATCAACCAGATCGTCCACGACCTGATGGCGCATGTCTTGCGCGATATCGCCGATATCATCCGATGACATGATCTCAAGCCGCTGGCTGAAGATCGCCTTGCGCTGATCGTTCATCACATCGTCGAATTTCAGCAATTGTTTGCGGGTGTCGAAATTGCGCCCCTCAACCTTGGCCTGCGCGCGTTCCAGCGATTTATTGACCCAAGGGTGAATGATCGCCTCACCTTCCTTCATGCCCAGCTTCGACAATACCGCGTCAAGCTTGTCAGAACCGAAGATCCGCATCAGATCGTCTTCCAGCGACAGATAAAACGACGACCGGCCCGGGTCACCCTGGCGCCCCGAACGGCCGCGCAGCTGGTTGTCGATGCGCCGGCTTTCGTGGCGCTCGGACGCCAGAACGAACAGGCCGCCCGCCTCAATCACCTTGGCCTTTTCATCGGCATGTTCAGCCTCGATACGGGTGCGGATTGTATCGGGGTTGGCTTCGGGATCGGCGGCCAAAGCCTCCATCACCAACATCTCGACGTTACCGCCAAGCTGAATATCGGTGCCGCGCCCGGCCATGTTGGTGGCAATCGTAACGGCCCCCAATTTGCCTGCATCGGCCACGATCTTGGCCTCTTGTTCGTGCTGGCGTGCGTTAAGCACGTTATGGGTGATGCCTTCTTTCTTGAGCATCTCTGACAGCATCTCGGATTTCTCAATCGAGGTGGTGCCGACCAGTATCGGCTGCCCCTTTTCATGGCTTGTCTTGATGCGCTTGATGACCGCTTCATATTTCTCGCGCGCCGTGCGGTAGACCTGATCATGGTTATCTTTGCGTGCAATCGGCCGGTTGGTGGGCACTTCGACCACGCCCAGCTTGTAGATTTCCATGAATTCTTCGGCCTCGGTCGTCGCGGTGCCGGTCATACCGGCAAGCTTGTCGTAGAGGCGGAAGTAATTTTGGAAGGTGACGCTGGCAAGGGTGACGTTTTCGGGCTGAACGGTCACCCCTTCCTTTGCCTCGATCGCTTGATGAAGGCCGTCTGAAAGACGGCGGCCCTTCATCATCCGGCCGGTGAATTCATCGACCAAGATAATCTCATCATTGCGGACGATATAATGCTGATCACGCTGAAACAGCTTATGGGCGCGAAGGGCCTGGGTGATGTGATGAACGATGGTGGTTGATTCAGGATCGTAAAGCGATTGGCCTTCGGGCAGCACGCCGGCCTCTTGCAAGCGCTGTTCGACATATTCATTGCCGTCTTCGCTGAACGTGGCGTTGCGGGTTTTTTCGTCAATTTTGTAATGCTCTGGCACCAGTTCGGGCACATAGGCATCCAATGTCTTGTAAAGTTCCGAGCGGTCTTGCGAGGGACCAGAGATGATCAATGGCGTACGCGCCTCATCGACCAAGATACTGTCGACCTCATCCACGATGGCGTAGAAATGCCCGCGCTGGGCCATTTCTTCAAGCGAGGCTTTCA
>JBATTI010000271.1:0-2189 GCA_049670445.1 Albidovulum sp.
ACATTAGCCATGTCTGAAAGACCTGCCAGCCGGGCACCCAATGCCCAGGCCATGTCTTTGACGGCTAGACTTGTGAATGGTGATGGATTGACCGAACCTCAGACGCCAAAGTTCAACGACCAGACTAAGTGGATGCTGGCGGTGCGCGATCGGCGTGTTCGCGCGGCCTTTGCGGATCTTTTCGATTATTTTGCACCTCGCCTGAAGGCTTTCGTTATCCGCTCGGGCAGTTCCGCCGCCCAGGCAGAAGAGGTTGTTCAAGACGTTATGTTGGCGGTCTGGCGCAAGGCAGCCCAGTTCGATCCGCACCGCGCGCAGACATCTGCCTGGATCTATCAGATTGCGCGCAACCGGCAGATTGATGCGTTTCGCAAAAACGGCCGCCCGGTTCCCGAGGAATGGGAAAATGAAAGCGATACACAGCCCGATGCAAGCCAGATCCTTGGGATCGAACAAGAGATGGGGCAGCTTAAACAAGCGCTTGAACGGTTAAAGCCGGATCAACGTGAAATCATCGAATTGGCCTATCTTGGCGAGCTGACACATCAAGAGATCCGCAATCAAACCGGCCTTCCGCTTGGCACAATCAAATCGCGTATCCGGCTGGGGCTGGATAGATTGCGACACGATTTAAAGAGAATGCGATAAGATGACCGAAATAACCCACCACGTTCCCGACGCCCTTCTTGCCAGCTTTGCGGCGGGCAGTCTTGCGCATGCGTTTTCAACGGTTGTGGCGGCGCATGTGTCGCTTTGCACCGAATGTCGAGCCCAGTTGGAAGCCCACCAGGCCCTGGGTGGGGCGATCTTGGATACACATCCAGAAGCAATGCTGTCGGCTGATATCAAGACCAATGTCATGGCACTGTTGGATGCCCCGGCCGAACCTCAACAGACCTACCACCGATCAGGCATATTTCCCGGCCCGGTCATGGCAGCGCTTAAAGGCAAGCCTCCGCGGTGGAAATCCTTGGGGCTGGGCGTGCGGCAAAGCATTTTGGCGGCGGATGAAGAAGGTTCGGTGCGGTTGCTTTTCATTCCACCCGGACAAGCGGTTCCTGACCACAGCCACAACGGGCTGGAACTGACACTGGTCTTGCAAGGCAGCTTCAGCGACGAAACCGGGCGCTTCGCGGTAGGCGATCTGGAGGTCGCCGACGAGCATCTGGAACATACACCAAAGGCGGATTTTGGTCAGCCCTGCATATGCTTGGCGGCCACCGACTCGCCTTTGCGGTTCACCTCGTTGGTACCCCGCTTGTTGCAGCCCCTCTTCCGCATCTGACGACGGCGCGAAGCATCATCTGCCACAACAGCACCGCCCGATCTTGAGCGGTGTTTTCTATTCAATTCCTTAGGCTCGGTTCAATCACGTCTTCATGTGTGGTTGGGCCAAACGCGCCCCTCAGCCGTATCTCTTATGTGAACTGAAAATCGAATAATTCTTTCAATATGGAAAGCTACCATAAAGTCCAAACTGACCCAGGTCATCGACAAAGTTCTGTTACCCGTACACGCTTGGCTTGCCACTGACGGACCCCGCACCTTGCCGGATCGGCAGGGCTCAGCACCGGTGAAATTTACCATGGACCGAATTGAATGCTGAAATCACCGGCATTTTGTGTTAGCTTAGGGTATCGAAGCCAGTCTGAGTCGCTTCAATTCCAGGCAAAACCTCTTAATAAAGCGTCCATGAGATGCTTCGAAGAACCGCCGCGGAAACGCGGCGGTTTTGCTTGCGGGTTTTGTCGCTAACTTCTTGGGCGATTGGGCGAAGGGTTGCTCTGTCCGTTTCTGATACTGACGATCTTGATGGGGATCGGGCCAACAAAAGGCTTCAGCATCACGGACATAGAAGATCACCGCGAAGATGATCACGCCCTGCGGAATCCACGTATCCTTTTTCGGGCCATCGTGTGCCCTCTGTGCGGTACTGCTCAAGCTAGGTCTCGTCGATCGACCAGCACGCAAGCGCCAAGGTCTACGACAGGGCCAATCCGACGAGATTGTCGCCAAACCCTAAGCCGCGAATTTCGTCACCCAGGTTTTGCCGATGCCATCCGCAGCCCCGAGATTGGTGTTTGTGGTCAAAAGCCCTGATTGGCCGTGATGCGATAAAGGGTGAATCGGCCGTTCTGAGCAATTTTCGTCAGAAATTGCGGTATTTTCAGATCCGGACCGACTTCATC
>JBATTI010000272.1:0-1753 GCA_049670445.1 Albidovulum sp.
CATTACCCCTGTCACACAGCTTTCATCGGGCGGGGATACTCCCCGCCTGACCCCATTAAAGATGATGATAGGAGGCCAGCCATGGCGATCACCGCACAGATGGTGAAGGAACTGCGCGAAAACACCGGCGCAGGCATGATGGATGCGAAAAAGGCATTGACCGAGAACAATGGCGACATGGAAGCCGCAGTTGACTGGCTGCGCACCAAGGGCCTTGCCAAGGCTGCCAAGAAATCCGGTCGCGTGGCGGCCGAGGGTCTGGTCGGCGTTGCCGTTTCGGGCGGTGTCGGCGTTGCGGTCGAATTGAACTCGGAAACCGATTTCGTCTCCAAGAACGCCGAATTTCAAGGCATGGTTGCAGCGATCACCCAGGCCGCTCTTTCGGTCGATGACGTCGACGGGTTGAATGCGGCCAAGTTGGACGGCAAGCCGGTGTCGGAAGTGCTGACCGATGCTATCGCCAAAATCGGCGAAAACATGACCCTGCGCCGGATGGTCAAGCTGCAAGGCGACAGCGTTGTTTCCTACGTTCACGCGGCGGCGGCTGACGGCATGGGGCGTATCGGCGTATTGATTGCGCTTAAGGGCACCGATAACGGCATCGGGCGGCAGATTGCGATGCATGTGGCGGCAACCGCACCGGCATCGCTTTCCGAGGCGGATCTTGATCCGGCATTGGTTGAGCGTGAAAAGAGCGTTCTGAGCGACCAGGCGCGCGAATCCGGCAAGCCAGAGGCAGTGATTGAGAAGATGATCGTTGGCCGCATGGCCAAATACTTTGAAGAGGTCACTCTTCTGGGCCAGAAGTTTGTCATCAACCCCGACATTACGGTTGCACAAGCGGCCAAGGATGCGGGCGTGGAAGTGGTGGGCTTTGCCCGCGTCGCTGTTGGCGAAGGCATCGAGAAAGAAGCGGAAGATTTTGCAGCCGAGGTTGCCAAGACGCTTGGCGGCTGATCTTTCAAGACCAGGAAAAAACGGACAAACGCCGGGGGAAATCCCCGGCGTTTTCGTTTAGGTCACTGTTTTTTCAAAAAAAATAAGGCGGTGCAACCCGGTATGGGCTGCACCGCCTCCAAGCGCGCCTTACACCTGTTGGGGATGAGGACAGGGCGCGTATCTTGGGTGACCTGCTGAGGCAACTAAAAAACCCCAGCAGGCCTAGTACCGGTTTCCCGGGCCACCCTTCATTCCCCTAAAATAAGAGGTCCTCCGGATCGCATGTTCCTGGCTAATGCCACCACTCACGGAACCTCTTAACCATAGCCCATTACCTAACGTCACCACAGTAAGGAAAACCTTACTTCAGGGGATAGATCGATTCAGATTTTGGTTTTGGTGCGGTTTGGCCCGCCTGTCGCATCACCAGATCAGGACGCGGCGATCTGCGGAACCACGAATATCTGGTTGCGAAATGCCGCCTTCAAGACAGCTTGGGCCGTTGTCTCAACATCCAACACATCGCGCGCCAATCGCAGGTGTTTTTCAATCGTCGCCGGCGTCAGCCCCATGATGGTCGCGATGTCTTGCGTGGTCTTGCCATCCCCGACCCATTCAAGCGCCTCGCGCTGACGCGCAGTCAGATTTTTGCGTGAAACATAGGGCAGGGCAGAGATGCGTAAATGTACCACGTTGTTCATGACCAATATCTCGCGGCCATGCTTTTGCCAGATCTCCTCCACGTCGTCCTGACTAAGCCCTGGGCGCGCACAAAGGCCGATACCGCCTTTAGAGCGCACCGAAACATCATGAA
>JBATTI010000273.1:0-2979 GCA_049670445.1 Albidovulum sp.
CAGCCTTTCCTTTGGGTTTGGCCTGACGCGGGTGATCAATGACAGGCTGACAGCCGAGGCCGGTCTTTCATATGTCACCTCGTCAATCGAAGGGCCGACATTTCGCGATGAGTTTCAGGTTCTGGCCCTGCCGTTGTCGCTGATCTGGGACCGGCGCGATGTTAAGCTTCAACCAACCAAGGGCACTTATCTTGATGTTGGGCTGACGCCGTTTTTTGGGTTTTCGGGTACCGGGTCTGGTGCGCAGCTAACCGCAGATGCGCGGGCCTATAAGGCGCTTGGTGCCAGAGATCGGTTTGTATTGGCGGGGCGGTTGCAGCTTGGCACCGTGTTGGGATCGGCGCTGCTGGACACGCCGCCGGATTACCTTTTCTACTCTGGCGGCGGCGGGACAGTGCGCGGCCATCCGTTTCAATCCTTGGGTGTGTCAGTGCAGCGTTCACCGGGGGTGACGACGTCGTCGGGCGGGCTAAGCTATATCGGCCTCTCGGGCGAGGCGCGCGTCTTTATTTCCGAAAATCTGGGTGCTGCGGCCTTTTATGATGCAGGCTGGATCAGCGATGGAAATTCATTTTCCGGGGCCAGCGAATTGCAAACCGGCGCCGGGATCGGCCTGCGCTATGATACCGGCTTTGGCCCCGTGCGCCTTGATGTGGCGCTACCCGTTTCGGGGTCAACCGGCGACGGGATGCAGGTTTACGTTGGCATAGGGCAATCGTTTTGATGCGCCGCCTGGTGATCCTCTTTTGGCTTTGCCTCTTGCCACTTGCGGTATTCGCGCAAGACGCGGCGGATGACCGCGATTTCCTGACGGCCTTCCTTGAGGACAATCTTTCGGGCCTTGGTCGCAAGGTTACGATTGAGGGTTTTCAGGGCGCCTTGTCGTCGCGAGCGACCTTTACCCGTCTGACGGTGTCAGATGCCGATGGCGTCTGGATCACCATCCGCGATGGCGCGATAAGCTGGAACAGGTCCGCGCTATTGTTGGGCCGCGTCGAGGTGGAAGAGCTTTCGGCAGCGGAAATCGACCTGCCGCGCGCGCCGCGCAGCGAAAGCGCCGGCAATAATGCAGAAGCCGTTGATTGGACGCAGTTTTCTTTGCCAGAGTTGCCGGTTTCGATCAAAATCGGGGCGCTGACGACCGAACGGTTGATCTTGGGGGCGGCCCTGTTGGGGCAAGAGGCCGTGGTCACCATTGCCGCCAAGGCAGAGCTTGCCAATGGTGCGGGGGCCACGGATTTTTCGATTCGCCGCGTCGATGGCCGCGAAGGGGATCTGGTGTTAAAGGCCGCCTTCGCCAATGACACTCGTGAAGCGACGATCGATCTTCTGGCAAGCGAGGCCGCAGGTGGCATTGCGGCCACTTTGTTGGACCTGCCGGGCCGCCCCTCGGCCAAATTCGCCTTGCATGGATCGGGGTCAATCGACGATTTCGCGACAGATATGGCTTTGGCTACCGACGGCGCTCCAAGACTGACCGGGACGTTAAAACTTGAGGGCCAGCAAGAAGACGCGGTGACGCCCGTGCGTGAACGGAAGTTCGTGCTGCATCTGGAAGGCGACATCGCGCCCTTGCTTCAGCCCGATTACCGGGCGTTCTTCGGATCGACCCTATCGCTCGACGCGGAAGGTGTTCGACATGCTTCGGGGCGGACCGATCTGAACCGGATGGTGCTGGATTCCGAAGGTCTGGATATTTCGGGGCGGCTAGGGCTTTCGCCAGAAAACATTCCGCTGGCCGCTGTGCTGACCATGCGGTTCGGTGTGGCTGGCCAGAAAGAAATTTTGTTGCCAATGCCCGGAGAGCCTACATTCGTGCAAAACGGCACGTTGTTTTTGCGTTATGACTTGGACCGGGGCGATGAATGGGATCTGTCGGGCGATCTGGAAGGCTTCCGCCGCGCCGATGTAAGTATCAAGAACCTGCTGCTTGAGGGCAAGGGCCACATCCTTCAACCAGGCAAGGCGGCAGGCAGTTCGGCCCGTATTGCAGGCAGGGTGGGCTTTGAAGCAAGCGGCATTGCCCTTGCTGATCCTGCTTTGAACATGGCCATGGGCGACAATGCCATGGGCGAAACGGTGTTTTCCTGGCAAGACGGCAAACCGTTGATGCTGCGCAATACCAAGGTTCGCGCCGGGGGTGTTGATCTGGCCGGTAATTTTGCGATTTCAAATCGGGGGCTGGATCTGGTGGTAAGCGGTGACGCCAAAGCGACTGCACCGGATGTTGCCCGGTTTTCAGCGCTTGCGGGGCACCCGCTGGGCGGGGCGATCAGCATGACCGTTGACGGGACAGCGGCGGTTTTGTCCCGAACCTTCGATGTGCAGGGCCAGGCAAATGGGCGCGGCCTTAGCGTTGATCAGCCGCATATGGACCGGTTGTTGGCCAAAGGATCCGAAATTGCCTTTTCGGCGAAGCGTGACGCCAAAGGCATCACCCTGCGCGCCCTTGATCTTGATGTCGCGGAGCTGCACGCCAATGTGGCCGGGATCTTGCTGAATGATCGTCAAGACCTGACCGCAGCGCTTGAATTTCGTGATCTTGGTGTCTTGGGCAACGGCTTCAAGGGCAGTTTAAGTGCCGAGGCGACACTTGCGGGGCCCATCGGCCAGCGTCACTTCACGCTTAAGGGCACGGCCGATGGGCTTAGCGTCGGATCCGCCAGCGTCGATACCGTGCTGCGCGGCCGGTCGGATATAACGGTGGACGCCCAAGAGATGGGCAGCGCCTTCGCGCTGACAAATTTGCAAATAGGCAATCCGCAGTTTAGCGCCTCTGCCGCCGGGGATGACGGGGCCTATAGGGTGGATGCCCGGCTGCGCGATATGGCGATACTGGTGCCGGGTTTTCCCGGAGAGTTGGGCATAACGGGCCGTGTTGCGCAAACGTCTGCGGGATACAATCTGGCGCTAAACGGCAGCGGCCCGGGCCAGACCAGCGCCACGGTGGCAGGCAGTATCGCTGCTGACTTTAGCCAG
>JBATTI010000274.1:0-2557 GCA_049670445.1 Albidovulum sp.
GCCTTGTTCGACGCCTTGCGAGAGGCGGGGGCCTTGGGGGCGGTCGGGATCACCCCCGAGGTTGAGCGGTTGGAGGAATTCGTCGGGCGGTTTCCGGGCTGGGCGGCTTTGCTGGCCGCGCGTCAGGGGCAGGTCGCAAGGCTGTCGCGCAACATCGAAAGCTTCAGCGAACGGATGGCGCAAGACCCCTATCTTGCGGACAGTTTGCATGAGGTTTTGTCGGCGATCACCTCGCTGCGGTCCAGTTCGACGATTCTGGCCGAAACGCCTGATATTGAACCCGAATGGCGCGACAAGTTCTTGCATAATATCCATGATGACAGCCTGCGGCTGACGACGGCCTCGGTCGGGCTTGTGGCCTATCTGGATCAGACCCGCGCGCCCGAAACCGGGCTAGCCTCGCCGCAAGAAGAGGTGGAGGGGTGGCTTGCCAGTAACGGCTATCACTTTGCCGCGCTCGAACGGGCCACAGCGCCCGAACCCGAAACCCTGATCGAGGCGCAGGTAGAGCTGGCAAGCGCGGCGGCGCGGGCACTGGCGCTGGCGCATTTGCGCGCCTATCGGGCCGATGCGCGGGCCTTGCCGCTGGCGGCGTTTTCCGACGCGCTGGCCGAACATGGCGCCGATCCAATGCGGCTTGCCCATGCCTTGTCGCAGCCTTTGCCGCTGGTCATGCGGCGTCTGGCCAGCCTGCCCGAGGCATTGACGCCGCCGGGGTTGGGGCTGATTGGCTGCGATGCATCCGGCACCATGACATATCGGCGCCCGTCACCGGGCTTTGCCTTGCCGCGCTTTGGTGCAGCTTGCCCCCTTTGGCCTTTATACGAGGCATTGGTGCGGCCAACGACCCCGATCTGCCGGATGATCGAAGTGGCGGGGCGCGATGCAAATACAAGGTTCATTGCCTATGCCTGGTGCTACCGCGACTTTCCCGGCGGGTTTGACGGGCCTGCGGTCAGCCGTTCGCTGATGTTGTTGCTGGCGCCCGGACAGGGGGGCGGACAGGGTGCAGTGCCAAATGCCGATCAACCTTTGCGCGTCGGCCCCGTCTGCCGGATTTGCCCGCAACGGGGCTGCGTCGCCCGGCGCGAACCTTCAATCCTTGGCTAAATCTGTTTTGGCTTTTGACAGACCGGGCGCGGATGGGCGATAGTTGCGCCAATGAGGTAACCCGAGGGGTGCGGCGCCGATGAGCGGACGGGTTCTTCTGATCGAGGATAACGCGAATATTACCGAGGCCTTGTGCTTTATCTTGCTGCGCGATGGCTGGGACGTAGAGGCACATTCCGATGGCACCACAGCGATTGAGAAACTGCGGGAGTTTCGCCCCGATGTGCTGGTGCTGGATGTGATGCTGCCGGGGCGGTCGGGCTATGAAATATTGCAAGAACTGCGCGCCGATGCCGATTTTGGTGCATTGCCGGTGCTGATGTTGACCGCGCGCGGCCAAGAGCGCGAACGCCTGACCGCCGAGGTCGGGGGGGCAGACCTTTTCATGACAAAGCCCTTCTCTAATGCCGAAATTCTGGCCAATCTGCGCCAGCTTGTCGGGGGCTAGGGCAATGCGTTCGCCCCTTCATCCGGTGTTCCTGGCCCAACGCGCCTATCGCCGCCGCCGCCTGACCGATGCCGCACGGCTTTTGCCGCTTGCCGGGTGTTTCTTGTTTTTGTTGCCAATCTTCTGGCGTCCGCAAGATACCAGCGTGGCCGATACCGCCTCGGGCGGGCTTTATCTGTTTGCGGTCTGGGCGGTGTTGATTGTGGCTGCCGCCGGTGTTGCCGCAAAGTTGGGCCGTCATGAAAGCGACGACACGCCCGACAGGGATGATCCGCATGGGGCCGGGATGCGCTGATGCTGTCGTTTCGGATCTTGGTTGCGGTGTGTCTGGCCTATGTCACGGTGTTGTTCGTGGTGGCCTTCTTTGCCGAACGGCGCGCCCAGAACGGCAATATCGGCTGGCTGCGATCGCCCGTGGTCTATACGCTTTCGCTGTCGATCTATTGTACGGCCTGGACCTTTTACGGGGCGGTAGGCTATGCCGCGCGCTCCGGGCTTGAATTTGTCACCATCTATCTTGGGCCGACGCTGGTTTTTGTTGGCTGGTGGTGGGTCTTGCGCAAGCTGGTAAGGATCGGGCGGCGTGAACGGGTGACCTCTATCGCTGATCTGATTTCGGCCCGCTATGGTAAATCGAACCTTTTGGGGGTGATCGTCACGGTGATTTCGGTGGCGGCCTCGACCCCTTATATCGCCTTGCAACTGCAATCGGTCACCTTGTCATTCGGGGTGTTTGCAAGTGATGCGCCAACCGGCTGGGCGCTGCCCGATCAAGGGGCGACGGCACTTTGGGTGGCCGCTGGGCTGGCGTTGTTCACCATCTTGTTTGGCACCCGCAACCTCGATGCGAATGAGCGCCACCACGGCGTTGTCACCGCGATTGCACTTGAGGCAGTCGTCAAGCTTGTCGCGCTATTGGCAGTCGGGATCTTTGTGGACTGGGGGGTGGCGGACGGCTGGGGCGATGTGATTGCGCGCACCAAAGCCTCGCCCATCTCC
>JBATTI010000275.1:0-3028 GCA_049670445.1 Albidovulum sp.
GGTTATGGTCTTGGGTCTTGCCAAAGCCGATACCGGGATCGACGATGATGCGGTCGCGCCCGATGCCATTGGCTTCGGCCACGGCAATACGCGCGGCCAGATGGTCATAAACATCCAAAAGCACATCATCATAGCGCGGGTCGGCCTGCATCGTGGCAGGCGTGCCTTGCGCATGCATCAGGCATAAAGGTGCGGTATGGCCTGCGACCACCCGAGCCAAGTCAGGGTCATAGCTGAGCGCCGAGACGTCATTGACCATGCTGGCCCCGGCCCCCAATGCGGCTTGGGCAACGGGTGCTTTGCGGGTATCGATGGAGATCGGCGCGGCAAACCCCGCTTGCCTGAGGGCAGCAATCAGCGGGGCGGTGCGCGCGGTTTCTTCGGCAATATCCACCTCGGCTGCACCCGGGCGGGTGCTTTCGCCGCCGATATCAAGAATATCAGAGGTTTCCGCCAGCCTTTGCGCCTGCGCGAGGGCCGATTGCGGTGTCGCGAACAATCCACCGTCAGAGAAGCTGTCAGGCGTTACATTCAAGATACCCATCAGCCGCGGGCGGTCCATCGCAAGCCCGGCAAGTGCTGCACGCGGCGCGGTCAGAAGTGCCAGCGTCTGGGCGGGAATCCGGTCTGCAGCCACAAGGCCTTGGCTACCGTCGCGGGTCAAAGCCTCGGCATGGGTAAACCAGCACCAGCCACCCGCCAGGGGCACGGCCCCCTTGGGGCGGGCGGGGTCGGTCATGGCTATGGGGCGGTAATAGATCATGCCGCCCTTTTGCGTGGGATCAGGGGGATTTGGCAAGTGTCGGGTTCAAAAACGCCCAACCGGCACGCGGCAATCTGCCGGAACGGCAACATTCGCGTGAACCATCAGCTTTTGGGCCTGAAGCAGATCCGACAGCCAGATCGCCAAGGCCAGCCCATCGCCCACATCTTGCGGGGCTCCGGGGCTGTCAAGCACCAGTTTCGACGGCGCCCAGAGGATAAGCTTGCCTTGCTTCATCGCCCAGTCGATCTCGGTACGGGTCGCCACAACGCTCAGGCGCGGGTCGCGAGCGGCCAGAGCCCAGGCGCTTTGCTCGATCTCCAGCAGGTCGATGCGCAAGGCGGCGGCGGCGGGGGCCGGGGATGGATGCGCCAGCGCGGCGCAAAGGATGACCGGGGCGCCCAGACCCGCCAGATCATCAAGGTCAGGCACATCCGCATCGACGAAAACGATGATCGGCTTTGGGGCCGACGCTTCGGGCAATGGCTGGGCATCCGCGCGGCTGCGCACGATCTCCACCCCAAGGGCGAAGGGGCCGCGATCAAGCTTTTCGATGCGCAAGAACACCCGAAGCGGTTGCGGTTCGGTCAAAATCCGCGCGGCGATGCGTTCGGCAAGGGTTTCAAGCAGGTTCAGCCGTTCAGCCCCAAGTTCCAGCGCAATCGCTTCGGTAAGCCGGTCATAGGACAAGATCAGATCAACATCATCACTTGCCGCCCCGTCATGCGGGCGCAGTTCCACCACCAGATTGAAGCGCAATTTCTGGGTCAGGCCGCGTTCGACCTGAAAGGCGCCGATCTCGGCCTCCACGATGTGATCGCGCAGGCTGATACGGTCTGGCGGATTGGCTCCAGCCAACGCCAGGGCGCGGGTTTCGGGATGGTCGAATGCCTGGGCGATTTCGTCGGTCACGGGGCAGTGGCAGCCTTTGCGGTTTCCCCCCTCCTTAAGGGGGTCGCGGCCCAAGTGAAAGCCCTTCCTGTCCGGTCCGGTCAGTTTGACGCTGTGCGGATCGGCTCGCGGTAGAAGTAATGCTGGCCGACGCGAATCGTCATATCGAAACGCTTGGCCCAGGACGGGCGCACCGCGGGCGTGTGGAAATAGGTGGCACCTTGCGTTACCTCGCGCGGGGCGCCTGCGATCAGGGCTGATGCGACTTTTTCGGCCACATACCAAGCACTGCGATCACGAACCACATCCTTGCGGCCATCACAGGTGAACGAGAACTGACACCCGTTTTTGCCACCTTGCTGGACAACACCGCAGATCGTGCCGGGGAACTGGCCGGTATCGACACGGTTCAACACCACTTCGGCAACCGCCGCTTGCCCCTTGATGGATTCACCGCGCGCCTCAAAATACACCGCGCGGGCAAGGCAATCGAGATCTGCGGATTTCTCCAACATCGGAACCGCATCGATCCAGGTCGCATCGTAGGTCATCGCAGACGCATCAGCGATAACGCTTTTCGCGCCTTTCTTAACCGGTGGGGTCACGATCTTTTGCATCCGTCCGGGTTCGACCGTATCAAGGGCCGCATTTTCTTGACCGAACAGCTCGACCAGACTAACGCCAAGGGCTGCTGCAGGATTATTCGACTGGCTCACAGCCATCTCGGCATGCGCAGCTTGGGCAAGGACAAAAAGCACCAGCGCGCCTTTGGTCCAGCTTTTCAGCATAGACATATGAATTCCCGAATTGCTTCAACGAGCCACAGCCCCCAGGCTCATGACCCTTTGGGGATAGCGTAGCTCGGCCCATGCGTCCACCCCGAAAGGTCACACATAGCCTGACTGAGCGGTTGGGCGCCGATCAGAGCGAATCACTACTGCCGAATTATTGTGGCTTATGCCTTTATGATTAAGGCGAAAATCACGAAACGAAAAGCGATATTTACGTCTTTCGCGGATCAGTCAGCGCCAGATGTGCCGCCGCCAATCGCGCAACCGGAACGCGAAACGGCGAGCATGAGACATAGTTCACACCGGCCTTGCGGCAAAATGCGATTGATTCGGGGTTGCCACCATGTTCGCCACAAACCGAAAGAATGAGATCCTTTTGCGAGGCCCGCGCCCGTTCACAACCAATCAACAACAGCTCTCCGACGCCGTGTTCATCAAGAACGTGGAACGGATCTTCCTCATAGACGCCCTGCCGAACATAATCGCCCATGAAACGCCCGGCATCGTCGCGCGAAAGGCCATAGGCCATCTGGGTCAGATCATTGGTGCCAAAAGACAAGAAGGCGGCATGATCCGCGATGCT
>JBATTI010000276.1:0-7081 GCA_049670445.1 Albidovulum sp.
GCGTCAGAGCCCAGAAACAGCGTCTCGTTCAACCCGCGCGCGTGCAAAAGCCGGTCGGTAAAGACATGGCCGCGTTCGGGGTCGGCGCAAAGCTGAATCTCATCCACCGCCAGAAAATCCGCGCCGATATCGGTGGGCATCGCTTCGACCGTGCAGACCCAATATTGGGCGCGTTCGCCGATGATACGTTCTTCGCCGGTGATCAGCGCCACGACCGATGGCCCGCGCAAGGCGACGATGCGGTCATAAACCTCGCGCGCCAAAAGCCTGAGCGGCAGGCCGATGACGCCACTGCGATGCGCCAGCATCCGTTCGATTGCGTAATGGGTTTTACCGGTATTGGTCGGCCCAAGAACGGCCGTGATCCGCGAGGCAGAAGACATTCGGGCCGCTCCTTAAAGATCAGTACCCGAGGTTTCACGTTCCAGCGCCTCAAGCGCCTGGCTTATGCCCTCTTGATGCGGATGTATCGCCAATGACGCCTCAAACGCCCGTTTTGCCTGTTCCTTAGGGCCGGTCTCTTGCAAGATCAGGCCAAGCCCGGCCAAGGCGCCGAAATGCCGCGGGTTCAGCGCCAAGACGCGTTGAATATCAAGGATCGACGGCCCGTAATAGCCCGCCAGATAATAGGCGGTCGCACGCGCATTCCAGCCTTCGGCGAAATCGGGGGCCTGATCGGTAAGTGCTGTCAGATGTTCAATCGCGGCAGGTAGATCGCCGGCGCTGATCGCGTCCTGCCCACGCTTGAGCAACAGATCTAAGGCGGAAGATCCGGATTTGGACCATTCAAGCTCAATACTGCGGTAGGGCCTTTGCCAATCGGGATTGTCCGGATCCGCCAATTCGGCAAACCAGCCGTCCATACGTTCTTGCAAGCTCTGGTCTTGCGCCATGCTTGTCGTTGCCAACACAATCGTGACCGCCAGGCTGCAAAGTGCCGTGACGATACAATTGCGGTATGGGGTCAATCTGTTCATAACTGTTTCAATGTAACTCAATCGCACTGGATTGCGAGAGGTCCGGTGATCACAATTGGAGAAAACTATGAGCAGCGTCGTAGAAAATGCGGTCAAGGCCCTGAATGAAAAAATGACCAGCGGCTTTGCCGGCAGTGCCAAGGTGGTGATTTCTGGCGAAGGCGCGCTTATGCTTGACAGCACCGGGGCGCGGGTGGGCGATGAGGCGGCCGATGTCACGCTCACGGCTAGTGCGGAAACCTTCTTGGGGATCCTGGACGGCAGTGTGAACCCGACGGCGGCTTTCATGACCGGCAAGCTGAGTGTTGACGGCGATATGGGGCAAGCGATGCAGTTGGGCACGGCCCTTTCGTGACCGCAAAGGCCGCGCCGTTCTTTGCAGATGTTGCCGAAGCGCCGGCGGGCGTGTCGGCGCATTGGCTGACCTCTTCAGACGGCACACGCATCCGCGCCGCCTTTTGGCCCGAGGGTGCCAAGGGAACGGTTTTGCTGTTTCCGGGCCGTACCGAATATGTTGAAAAATACGGGCCCGCGGCGGCCGATCTTGCCGCGCGCGGCTATGCGATGCTGACGCTTGATTGGCGTGGGCAAGGCCTTTCCGACCGTCCACTGGCCAATGCAGCGATTGGGCATGTGCAAAACTTCCTTGATTTTCAAATGGATGCCCTTGCCGCCCTTGATCTTGCCCGCGCACAGGGCCTGCCAGAGCCTTACTTCCTGATCGCCCATTCGATGGGCGGCGCCATCGGTTTGCGCGCAATTTACCGCGACCTTCCGGTGCGGGCGGCGGCCTTTTCAGCACCGATGTGGGGTATTCGCATCCATCCCGCCCTGCGCCCCGCCGCCTGGGGCCTAAGCTGCGTTGGCCGCTTGATCAACCAAAGCCACCACCTGACGCCCGGCACTTCGCTGATCAACTACGTGCTTGACGCGCCCTTCGCCGATAACGTCCTGACCCATGATCGCGAAATGTACGCCTTCATGCAGCGTCAGGTAACGGTGCATCCCGAACTGTCACTTGGCGGGCCGTCGCTGCATTGGCTGAATGAGGCGTTGCGGGAATGTTATTTGCTGGGGCAGATGCCTTCGCCTGCCCTGCCTTCCGTCACGGCTCTGGGCTGCGAAGAACGCGTGGTCGATTGCCGCCCGATCCGCAAACGCATGGCGCATTGGCCCACCGGTCAGCTTGACATGGTGCCCGGCGCGCAGCACGAGGTCATGATGGAAGGTGCGGCCTTGCGCAAACGCTTCTTTGACAGGGCAACGGCGTTGTTCGACGCGCAGCTTTAGACCTTTGGGCGTTACTTCAGTTTGATCTGGAAAAAGGCGTCGCGCAGCGCCGTTGACCAAGCGCTGCTGATCTCAAGAAAATCGGCATCGCCCGCTTCAATCCTGCGTTCACCCGTCACCCGCATGGCATCGCGTTCGATGATGCACAGATCAAGCGGCATGCCGACCGTCAGATTGGACCGCAAGGTCGAGTCCATCGACAAGAGTGCCGCCTTTTGCCCATCGGCGAGTGAGCTGTCGGGGCGCACGATCCGGTCAAGAATCGGTTTGCCGTATTTGTGTTCGCCGATCTGCAAAAAGGGCGTGTCATCCGTGGCCTCAATGAAATTGCCTTCCGGGTAGATCAGGAACATGCGCATCACGCCGTCCTTGCGCTGACCGGCCACGATAAGCGAGGCAGAGGCGGTTTGCCCCAGCCTTGCCAGCTTACTGTCAATCGCCGCCCTGACCCGCGCCATTGTGTTGCCGATCACCTCGGCCACTTTCAGCATCGTCGGCGCCAGCAAGATCGAGGTTTCGGGCGTTGCCCCCGGATCGGAAATGGCTTCGGTGACCTCGGCAATTGTGGTTTGCGAAACAGACAGGCTGCCTGCCGTCATGATCACAATCGCTCTTTCCCCCGGCACCTCAAAAGTGAACATTTTGCGGTAGGTGGAAATATTGTCGAGTCCGGCATTGGTGCGGGTATCGGACAGCAGCACCAATCCGTCATTCAACATAAGTCCGACGCAATAAGTCATTTGGGTTTTCCAGTGTAAACGCGGGCACGGCGATCCTATTGCCGTGCCGCGTCAACCGCAACCAAATCGTTTTGGCTTTCGGTATCAATACCTTGGAAGGGGTGGCCGGATCTAAGCTGGAACCAGGATCATACGACTGCGCGCCGGTAAAGATGCCATGTCGCATGGCCCAAAATCGGCAGACTGACCGCCAGTCCCAAAAGCAAAGGCACAGCCCCGACGATCAGACCTGCGGTCACCACAGCCCCCCAGCCAAGCACGGTGCGAAAGTTCTGCCGCGTCAGCCGCACGGATGTGACCACAGCCCTTGGCAGCCCGATATTGCGGTCGATCAGCAGCGGAAAGGACACCACGCTGACCGCCAGCGCCACCAGCGCGAAGCAAAACCCCAAGGGAATGCCGATCAGGGTCATCGCCCAGCCGCCCGGTGTGGTCAGCACCTGCCGCAGGAATTCCACCGCGCCAAGATTTGCGCCACTGCCCATCGTCAGCCCGAACAACACCCATGCCATCAAAAGCCACAGCACAAACCATGCCGCAAGCCCAAGGCTAAGCAACAAGATCGCGCCGAACCCCGGCGCTTTGAGCACCGAGAATGTATGCGCCCAGTTCGCTTGTTCGCCCGCCTCGCGTCTGCGGCTAAGCTCATAAAGACCGATGGCCGCGACCGGACCGATCAGCGCGAAACCTGACACCAGCGGGAAGGCCAGCGGCAAAATTCCCTGGTGATAGGACAGCCAGATCAGGCATGCGCCAATCACCGGATAAAGCAGACAGGCGGCAATCACATCGCTGCGCAGCGCCAGGAAATCCGCAGCACCCAACCGCAGCGCAATTTTGATGTCGGCCCAGCCGATGTCGCGCAAGACCGGCATTGTCTCGGCGTCATCACCGCCCGCATTCTGGGCGGCATGGCCGAGGTTGCGCCCCGCGACCCCGACATTCTTAAAGCCCCAAGAAAAAGGATTACCAATTGTGTCCGCCATGGTCCAACCTCCTGCCTTGCCTGGTTAATGGCGCAGCATGGCCCGACGGTCGGGTCGCTTTTGCGCCTTCCGATGGGGCCATCCTAGCACGATTTGGCGCCGTGATGGTTCACATTCGCGCGTTCGCGGCGTCTTCGCGCGTATCTTGGCCAGACATCTTGTCATCCCCGGGGGAAGCTGCCTATGTCTTGGTCAACAGACATAAAGGAAAAGCCCATGCCAATCGCCCTGCCCCAGCCCCTGTTTGATGCCAATGCGACCGCCGGTGCGGGCAAGTTCGGCGACCTGCCGGAATGGGATCTGAGCGATCTTTACAGCGCCCCCGATGCGGCCGAACTGACCCGCGATATGGCTTGGCTAGAAAGCGCATGCGCCAGTTTCGCCAAGGATTACGAGGGCAATCTGGCCGGGCTTGATGCCAAGGGAATGCTTGAATGCATCAGCCGCTATGAACGCATAGAGGCAGTCGCGGGGCGCGTCATGTCTTATGCGGGGCTGCGCTATTATCAAAACACCTCTGACGCCGGGCGCGCCAAATTCATGTCGGATTGCCAGGACAAGATCACCACTTTCACCACGCCTTTGGTGTTCTTCAGCCTGGAATTCAACCGCATCGACGACGCCAAATATCAGGCCGTGTTTGCCGACAATGCCGATATCGCCCGCTACAAGCCGGTGTTCGACCGGATGCGCGCCATGCGCCCGCATCAGCTGTCGGATGAGTTGGAGCGGTTCTTGCATGATCAATCCGTGGTCGGTGCCTCGGCCTGGAACAAGCTCTTTGATGAGACGATGGCGGGGCTGGAATTCACTGTGGAGGGCGAGGCAGAGCCCCTGAACCTTGAGGCGACGCTGAACCTTCTAAGCGATCATGACCGCGCCAGACGCGCGGCAGGTGCGCGCGCGCTGGCGGCGGTTTTTCAAAGCAATGTCAAAACCTTCGCGCGCATTCATAACACTTTGGCGAAGGAAAAGGACATCGAGGACCGCTGGCGCAAGATGCCGACCCCACAAACCGGGCGGCATCTGTCGAACCATGTGGAGCCTGAGGTGGTCGAGGCTTTGCGCAATGCCGTGGTGGCGGCCTACCCCAAGCTTTCGCACCGCTACTATGCGCTTAAGGCCAAATGGCTGGGGCTGGAGACATTGCAGGTCTGGGATCGCAACGCCCCCCTGCCCGCCGAAGAAGAACGCCTTGTGGGCTGGGGCGAGGCGCGCGAGACCGTGTCATCCGCCTATGCCGCCTTTTCGCCCGATCTGGCCAAACTGGCCGAGCCGTTCTTCGACAAGGGCTGGATCGATGCCGCCGTCAAACCCGGCAAGGCACCCGGTGCCTTTGCCCACCCCACGGTCACCGATGTGCACCCCTATGTGATGCTCAACTATCTTGGCAAACCCCGCGATGTGATGACCCTGGCGCATGAACTTGGCCACGGCGTGCATCAGGTTCTGGCCGCCCCGCAAGGCGAGATGCTGGCCAACACCCCGCTGACTTTGGCCGAAACAGCATCGGTCTTTGGCGAAATGCTGACCTTTCGCAAGCTATTGGCCAATGCCAAGGACCCGCGCGAACGCAAGACCCTGCTGGCCGGCAAGGTCGAAGACATGATCAACACCGTGGTGCGCCAGATCGCGTTCTACGACTTTGAATGCAAACTGCATGCCGCCCGCGCCGCGGGAGAGCTGACGCCCGAGGATATTAACGCGCTGTGGATGAGCATTCAGGGCGAAAGTCTGGGGCCGGTGTTTGAATTCATGCCCGGATATGAGACGTTTTGGTCCTACATTCCGCATTTTGTCCATTCCCCCTTCTACGTCTATGCCTATGCCTTCGGGGACGGCCTCGTGAATGCGCTTTACGCGGTTTACGAAGAGGGTCTGCCGGGCTTTGAAGAGAAGTATTTTGAGATGCTGAGGGCCGGCGGATCAAAGCACCACAAGGACTTGCTGGCGCCCTTCGGGCTTGACGCCTCGGACCCGAAGTTCTGGGATAAGGGCCTGTCGATGATCGCCGCCATGATCGACGAATTGGAAGCGATGGAGGGCTAAGCGCCCCCCATCAGGGCTTCTTCGCGGCCGCAAACACCATGTCGATCATCGCTTGCGTGCCTTTGGCATCTTCAAGCGTCCAGCCGTAAGGCGTGCCTTCGCGCAGGCTGCGCCCGAAGGCTTCGACCTGATTGCGGTATTGCCGCACGCCGGGGAAACGCTCAATATGGTCGGGCTGTCCGGGGCGCAGCATATGCAGTTGCGCCTCGGCGAAAAGCCCCGCGTTGAAGGGGCCGGTCATGCGGATCAGGCCGCTCTCGCCCTGAAACACCACCTCTTGGCGGTTTGGCAGGCGCATGGAGGTCATGGCGCCATAGGTGAAGCGCCCGTTTGGCCCTTCCATATCGGCCCAAAGCTGCGCGAAAACATCGACGCCGTTTTCATAAGTTATGCGCGCCTGCAGATCGACCGGCTCTGCCCCGGTGACCCAACGCACTGATCCATAAGCATAAACCCCGATGTCGGGGATAGATCCGCCGCCGGTTTCGGGGCGGTTGCGGATATTGCCCGGATCGGCGCGATTGTCATAGCTGAAGGCCGCATCGGCGTGCAAAATCCGGCCGATCGCGCCCTCCGCCACCAAAGCCTGCGCGCGTTGCCACTGCGGGTGATGGACGATCATATAGGCCTCGGTCAGCAAAAGGCCGGTTTCGTCGCGCAAGGCGATCAGCGCGTCAATCTCTGCGGCCTTCATCGCGATGGGCTTTTCGCACAGCACATGTTTGCCCGCCCGCGCCGCCCTTTGCACCCATTCGACATGCAGATGATTGGGCAGCGGAATATAGACCGCCTCAACCGCCGGGTCGTCCAGAAGCTGTTGGTAGCTGTCCATGATCTTCACGTCAGGGCAAAAGGCCACAAACCCTTTGGCCTTGCTTGCGTCGGATGTGGCCAGCGCGTAAAGGCGCGCACCTGCTGCCTCGTGTATGGCGCGCGCCATATGTTCTTGGGCAAATTTCGACGCACCCAGAACGCCCCAGTTGACCGGCTTCATGGCAAAACCCTCGCATGATCTGCATGAAAGCTAGGCCAGCGCCCG
>JBATTI010000277.1:0-3534 GCA_049670445.1 Albidovulum sp.
ATCTTCCCGAGGCCCCCGATGCAACCTTTCTGGCCGTCCCCGCCGCCGCCGCGGTCACAACCACGGCGGAACTGGCAGCCGCCGGGGCTGGCGGTATCGTTTGTTATACTGCGGGCTTTCGCGAAGCAGGTGCGACTGGGGCGGTTCTTGAGGATGCGCTGATCAGGGCGGCGGGTGATCTGGCGCTGATCGGGCCCAATTGCTACGGCGTGATCAACTATCTTGATCGTGCAGCGCTTTGGCCCTTTGCCCATGGCGGTGCGTCGCCGGGATATGGTGCTGCGATCATCACCCAATCGGGGATGCTGTCATCCGATATCACCATGTCGCAGCGCTCGGTGCCGCTGACCCATATGATTTCTTGCGGCAACCAATCGGTGCTGAGCCTTGAGGATTTCACCGATCACTTGATCGACCACCCTGCTGTGCGCGCTATCGGATTGCATATCGAAGGGCTGCGCGATGTCGGACGCTTCGCCGAAGTCGCCCTTAAGGCCGCGCGCGCGGGCGTGCCGCTTGTCGCCCTCAAAACGGGCTCCTCGCTGATCGGTGCATCTTTGACGCAAAGCCATACCGGGTCACTTTCCGGGGCCGATGATCTTTATGATGCGCTTTTTGCGCGCAGCGGGGTGATCCGGGTTCAGACCCCGGCCGAACTGTTGGAAACGCTCAAGTTTCTGGCCATCGCAGGCGTACCCAAAGGCAACCGGATCGCGGGCTTTACCTGTTCGGGTGGCGGGGCGACAATGCTCGCCGATATTGGCGAGCGTATCGGCCTTGGCTTTCCCGCCTTTGATGCTGATGGGAAAGCCGCGCTGACCGCCCTTTTACCGCCCATCGCCACTGTCTCTAACCCATTGGATTACACCACACCGATCTGGGGCGATCCCGCACTTACCGGCCCGGTATTTGCAACGGCCATGACGCGGCTTGCAGCCGATGCCGGGATCTTGGTGCAAGACTATCCGGCGGCGGGGTTGGACGAATCTCTGGGCTATTACCGCGCCGATGCCGAAGCTTTTATCAATGGCGCCAAAGGCTTGGGTATTCCCGCGGTCATCTGCGCCACCTTGCCCGAGAATATTGACCAAGCAACCCGCGACTGGCTGGTCGCCAAGGGCGTGGCCCCGATGCAAGGTCTAAGCGAGACCCTGACCGCCCTGCGCGGCGCCGTCCAATGGGGCGAAATACAAGCGCAGATCATCGCAGATCAGCCCCAGCCTTTGCTGCCCGGACGTGCCCTATCGGGCATGAAAATGCTGGATGAGGCCGCAGGGAAAGAGATCTTGCGCGGCTTTGGCCTGCCAGTGCCCGAGGGCCGGGTGGTGGACGGCCCCAACGTTGTCAGCGCGGGCGATGCGCTCGGCTTTCCCGTTGTGCTCAAGATGATGGGGCCGCGCCTTGCGCATAAATCCGAAGCGGGGGCCGTGGCGGTTGGGATCGGTTGCGCATCGGCGCTGGCCACCGCTTTGGCCAATATGCGCAAGACTGTCATGGCGCATGATCCAAAGGCCGTCACCGATCGCTTCTTGGTCGAGGCGATGGCCCCCAAACCGCTGGCCGAACTAATCGTCAGCTTTCGCCGCGATCCGCAATTTGGCATGGCCATGACCCTTGGCGCAGGCGGGGTTCTAGTCGAACTTCTGGCCGATGCCGAAACCCTTCTTTTGCCCGCCAGCACCGCCGATATCACCGCCGCCCTCGGGCGCTTGCGTGTCACCAGATTGCTGACCGGCTACCGTGGTGCGGCCTGCGCCGACCTTGGCGCCCTGGCCGCGATGCTGGCCGATCTTGCCAACGGTATCACCGCGCAAGCAGACCGGTTTGCCGAGGTAGAGATCAACCCCCTGTTCGTCGGTAGGGCCGGTTGCTGGATCGTCGATGCGCTTATCCCTGAAATGGATGCACCTTAGCAGGCAGGCAGGCAGGCCGGTCAGTCAGTCAGTCAGTCAGTCAGTTCAGACCAGCCTTATGGTGCAATATTTTGCATATCAATCAAACCGACAAGGTCAGCCCCGTGCGCGAATCTGTTGCTAAAAGCACAGAAGATAAATAGAACATCAACTGAACATTTATGGGATTCGCTGTGCGTGCATGACATCAGACATTGCAAAATTGCGATTCAGGCGCGGGAAGAATTCTGCAAGGGCGGACAGGTTCATCTTGTCCGAAGCATTCCCGGAAACGGCGGCCGATGCGGGTGTCATGGGCTTTGTCCTGTCAAGGCTTCCGCCGGTCGCGGCGCCGATTCTTTGGGTTCGGGACCGCTTGTCACAGCAAGAAGCCGGCAGTCCGTATCTGCCGGGGCTGCATCGCAGGTCAATCATCCGGGTCGATGTCAGCCGGGCTGCCGATGCGCTTTGGGTCATGGAGGAGGGGTTGCGGTGCAAAGCCCTGTCGGCGGTCATCGGAGAGATTGCGGGCGATCCGCCTGCCTTGAATTTCACCGCCACCAAACGGCTTGCCTTGCGGGCCGAGGCCAGCAAACTGCCCTGCTGGCTGATCCGCCGTGCCGCCTCTGCCGACCTCAGCGCGGCGCGCGACCGCTGGCGCATCGCCTCTTTGCCCTCGGCACCGCATCCGCACGATCCGCAGGCCCCCGGTGCGCCAAGATGGCGGGCGAAACTTTTCCGCTCGCGTCAGCAACAGCCCGGCACATGGGTGGTGAGCTATGACCGGGCGACGGATCGTGTCGATTTTTCTGCCGCATTTCGCGATGGAGCGGTGGCAGCGGGTGATGCAGCGCCAGAACGCCGCGCCGCCCGATGATCTGGCCGTGGCGCTGGCCGCGGAAGGCCCGCATGGTCCGGTGATCCATGCCACCAATCGCGCCGCGCGGCTTGCGGGCATTGGCGAAGGTGCGCGGGTGGTCGATGTCAAGGCCATCTGCCCGGAATTGCGGGTGGAATATGCCGATATCGCCGGGGACCGCGTGGCGCTGGAACGGTTGGTGCTTTGGGCCAGGCGCTGGTGTCCATGGACGGCCCTGGACGGGGCGGCGGGGCTGGTGCTGGACACGACCGGCTCGGACCATCTGCTGGGCGGAGAGGCGGCGATGCTGGTCGAGATGGAGACGCGGCTTTCGCTTCTGGGGCTGACAGCACAGCTGGCCATCGCGCCGACCTGGGGGGCGGCCTGGGCCCTTGCCCGGTTCGGCCCGGTGCGCAGCATTTGTGCCGAAGGCCAGACCGCCGCGCAGCTTGCGCCCTTGCCGGTGGCGGGCCTGCGGCTTGAGGGGGAAACCTTGCTGCTGCTGCGCCGTCTCGGGCTCAAGACCATCGGGGCGCTGGCCGGGGTGCCGCGCCTGTCGCTGACCCGGCGCTTTGTCCGCGCGGCGCTGGAGGCCAACCCCAAATTGCGGCTGGATCAGGCCATGGGGCATCTGGCCGAACCTGTCGCCAGCATGGCGGCACGGCCGGTCATCCGGGCGCAGGCGCGTCTGCCAGAGCCCATTCAGGATCCGACCGCGCATCTGCCCGGGCTTTGCACCGATCTTTGCGCAGGGCTGGCCCGGCACGGGCTGGGTTGCCGCCG
>JBATTI010000278.1:0-3281 GCA_049670445.1 Albidovulum sp.
GCGCAGCTTGACGAAGCCCTTGCCGCCGCGCGCGCCGCCCAGCCGCTTTGGTGGGCCGCGGGCATTCAAAAGCGCCATGATGTGTTGATGGCAATCGGCACCGAGTTGATGGCGCGGGCCGCCGAGATTGGTGCGATGATTGCGCGCGAAGAGGGCAAGCCTGCCGCAGAAGGCAAGGGCGAGGTTTACCGCGCGGGCCAGTTCTTCACCTATTACGCCGCCGAAACCCTGCGCAACCAAGGCGATCTGGCCGAAAGCGTGCGTCCGGGTATTGAAATTGATGTGCGCCGCGAACCGGTCGGTGTTGTGGCGATTGTCAGCCCCTGGAACTTCCCGGTGGCAACGCCCGCCTGGAAGATCGCGCCCGCCCTTGCCTTTGGCAATGCGGTGGTGTGGAAACCGGCGAATGTCACACCCGCATCAGCGATCATGCTGACCGAGATCATCGCGCGTCAGGACATTCCGGCAGGGCTTTTCAACCTTGTCACCGGCGCGGGGCGCACGGTCGGGCAGCGGCTGATTGAAAGCCGCGGCGTTGATGCGATCAGCTTTACCGGCTCGGTCCCCGTCGGGCGTGGCATTGCCGCCTCGGCCATGGCCAATATGACCAAGGTGCAGATGGAGATGGGGTCGAAAAACCCGATGATCGTCATGGATGACGCCGATCTTGACCTTGCGGTTGCCCATTCTTCGGGCGCGGCCTTTGGTGGAACGGGGCAAAAATGCACCGCCGCCAGCCGCTTGATCGTGCATGAAAAGATCCATGATGCTTTTGTTGAACGGCTGGTGAAGGCCGCCAATGCCTTCAAGGTCGGCCATGCGCTGGAAGAGGGCACCCAGATCGGCCCGGTGGTCAGCGAAGGCCAGCTTGCGCAAAACCTTGACTATATCGGTATCGGCAAGGCGGAAGGCGCAGAGCTTTTGTGTGGCGGTCAGCGGTTGGAACGTGCGACCGAGGGCTATTACATGGCCCCCACCGTGTTCGCAGGTACCCGCAATGACATGCGCATCAACCGCGAGGAAATGTTCGCGCCGGTGACCTGCGTGATGAAGGTCGGCAGCTATGACGAAGCACTTAGCCTTGCCAATGACAGCGAATTTGGCCTGACGGCGGGCATCATGACCCGCAGCCTTGCCCGTGCGTCGCACTTTCGCAGCCATATGCGTGCAGGTTGCGTGATGGTGAACCTGCCGACGGCGGGCACGGATTATCATGTGCCCTTCGGCGGGCGCGGGGCGTCGTCCTTCGGGCCGCGCGAACAGGGCGCTTACGCGGCCGAGTTCTATACGATCGTGAAGACCGCCTATGTGGCGGCTGGCAGCCCGGAATGACCATGCTGATTGATGGTCTGCAATATGCCAACTGGTCGGAAAAGATTTTCCGCCAGATGCGCGCGGGCGGCGTCGATGCCGTTCACGTCACCATCACCTATCATGAGAATTTCCGTGAAACGGTGTTGCAGATCGAGCGTTGGAACCGCTGGTTCGAGCGGTTCCCCGATCTGATCTTTCAGGGCTTTACCGCCCAGGACGTGCAGATTGCCCGCGATACCGGCCGCACGGCGATTTTCTTTGGCGCGCAAAACCCCTCGATGATCGAAGATGATATCGGGCTGGTGGAGGTTTTGCACCGGCTGGGCCTGCGCTTCATGCAGCTGACCTATAACAATCAGTCCTTGCTTGCGACCGGATGTTATGAGGCCGATGACACCGGCCTGACCCGCATGGGCCGCGAGGTGGTGGCCGAGATGAACCGCGTCGGCATGGTCGTGGATATGAGCCATTCGGGCGAGCGTTCGACGCTGGAGGCGATTGAACATTCGACCCGCCCCATCGCCATTACCCATGCCAATCCGCACAACTGGCACGCCGCCCTGCGCAACAAATCCGACACCGTCCTGAAGGCCCTGGCGGCCAGCGGCGGGATGCTTGGGTTTTCGGTCTATCCGCATCACCTCAAAGGTGGCGGCGCATGTTCGGTGCAGGAATTCTGCACCATGATCGCGCGCACCGCCGATCTGATGGGCATCGGGCATATCGGTATCGGCACCGATCTTTGTCAGGACCACCCCGACAGCGTGGTGGAATGGATGCGCTCGGGCCGCTGGACCAAGAAGGTGGATTTCGGCGAGGGCAGTGCCGATGCACCGGGCTTTCCGCCCATGCCGGGCTGGTTCAATGACAATCGGGATTTTGCGAATATCGCCAATGGCCTGAAGGCTCTTGGCATGTCGCAGGATGATGTGAGCGCCGTGATGGGCGGGAATTGGTTGCGTTTTTTCCGGACGAGTTTTGGTCCGGCTGAGGTTGCTGGCAAGTAAGACTGCAACAGACGACCGTGCAACTTGTGAAGGGGCGCGGAATATACACATCCTTTTGGGGGGATTACACAGAGTGAGTAACGTGACAAATACCGGCGAGGCTTCGGGCCTTGGTCGCGTAAACAAGCCGCTTTTTGCGGTCACCGGCGGGTTCATCCTGCTGTTTTGCGCCCTTGCGCTTTTCGATATCGAGCAGCTTGGCGCCATGGTTGACTGGGGCTTCAACTTCTCGGCCACCTATTTCGGCCTTTACTGGCAGATTCTGCTGCTGGGCACCTTCCTGATGGGGATGGTTTTGTGTGTTTTGCCGGGCGGCAAGACGGTTCTGGGCGGTCTGGCCACGCCAGAATTCACCCAGTTCCAGTGGGGCAGCATGATCATGTGTACGCTGCTGGCCGGTGGTGGCGTGTTTTGGGCAGCGGGCGAACCGATTGCCCATTACCTGTGGACCCCGCCACTTTACGGCGATCTGACGGCGGATCCGGTGGCGCGGGCCAATGCGGCGCTTGCGCAGTCTTTCATGCATTGGGGCTTTCTGGCCTGGGCGATCCTTGGCGCGCTGACCACCGTGATGCTGATGCATTACCACTATGACAAGGGCCTGCCCCTCGCACCGCGCACCCTGCTTTACCCGGTGTTTGGCGACAAGGCGATCAATGGCCCGATCGGGATGATTGCCGATGCCAGCTGCATCATTGCGGTTGTTGCAGGCACCGTGGGCCCCATCGGCTTTTTGGGGCTTCAGGTGTCTTATGGCCTGAATGCGCTTTTCGGTGTGCCCGATACCTTTGCGACACAGGCGACGGTTATCGTGGGTCTGGGCGCGCTTTACACGATTTCGGCGATGACGGGCCTGTCGAAGGGCATCCAGCTTCTGTCGAAGATCAACGTGATCCTGGCCTTCGTGCTGCTGGCGTTCATGCTGATCGCGGGGCCCACATCCTTTATCTTGCAGGGCTT
>JBATTI010000279.1:0-3354 GCA_049670445.1 Albidovulum sp.
GCCAGGGCCCAGCCCACGGCCGGTGTTGCCTTGAACCCGGCATAGCCCCAGCCCGCATTGATCAAAAGACCATCAACCGGGGTGCGCCCGATAAGCGCATTGCCGTCCATGGCGATATCAGCGGTGCCCGACCAATGCCGCATCAACCGCAATCTGGACAGATAGGGAAACATCTGCACCGCGCGCGCCAACACATCCTCGATCCGCGCGAAAGACCCGCGGCGAGCCAGCGAGGCAAAGCCATCTGTGGCACCGCCAAGAACAAATTCACCCTTGTCGGTCTGGCTGATATAGCAAAGCCCGGCATTATAATTGACCACGCAATCAAGCGCCGGTTTGACAGGTTCGGTGACGAAGGCCTGAACGTTGACAGGCAGCACTGGCAGGTCCAGCCCCGCCAGCCCGGCAACCGCGGCCGATTGCCCGGCGACCGATATCAGGGCTTGGGCGCAGCCGATCTGGCCCATCGGCGTATCGACACCGGTCAGTTTGCCACCGCTGATCCGAAACCCGGTCACGGGCGTGTTTTGAAATATATGCACCCCGCCTGCGGAGGCGCTGCGCGCAAACCCCCAGGCGACGGCATCATGGCGCACGGTGCCGCCGGCCTCTTGCACCAGCGCACCTGCCACAGGAAAGCGGCTGTCGCCGTCAAGGCAAAGACCGGGCACGCGGCGGGCCAAGGCCTCGGGGGCCAGCATGTCGGCATCGGCGCCGCCAAGCCGCATGGCATTGGCGCGCAAGGTGAAATGTTCCAGCTCGCCGTCAGAATGGGCAAGATCGACATAGCCGCGCGGCGAATACATCAGGTTGAAATTGAGATCGCGTGCAAGATCGGCCCATAGGCCGAGGGCAAAGTTCTTAAGCGCAAAGCTGGCAGGCAGCAAATAATCCGAACGCACGATTGTCGTGTTGCGCGCGGTATTGCCGCCACCGATCCAGCCCGCCTCCAGCACCGCTATATTGCGAATCCCGTGATTGGCGACAAGATAATGCGCAGTGGCCAGCCCATGCCCGCCGCCCCCGACAATAACGATGTCATAGGAGGGCCGCGCATCGGGCGTCGTCATGATCGGCGGCCAGCGGCGGTTGCCACTTAGCGCGTTGCTTATCAGGGATAGCCCTGAGTAGCGCATCATGCCCTCCGGTTACACAGTGATCTGTGATCACAGATAAAGAAGCGCAGGGGATGACGCAAGTGCAATTTTTGGCTTGATCTGTGATCTCAGATACCGCAAAGCTTCGGGAACAACCGCCCTGGGAAACCCAAGCCATGATGCCTGAACCATCAGCACAAGCCATCACATCCGGCGTCAAGAACCTGCTTTTCAGCTGCGCGAAATTGCGCAAGGGTAACCGTGTGTTACTGGTGGGTGAGGTGGGGCCTGCATCCTATTTTGAGACTGATCTATGCGACGTTGTCGCCGATATTGCCAACGGGCTGGGCGTGATTGCGGAAGTGGTGAAAGCACCACCGGTTTCGGGGTCTGAAGCCTTTCCCCAAAACATACGCGATGCAATGGCAACGGTTGACCGGACGATCTTCTTTTCGCGACTTGGCGATCAGGTGCGATTTTGCCACGCGCAGGGGCAAAGCCCGGCGGTCATGACCTATGCGCTGACCCGCAAACACCTTGGTGCGCCTTTCGCGATTGCGGATTTCCAAGGGATGCGGCAGGTGCATGACGCCTTGCTGGAACGTGTTCTGAAGGCCACTACTTACCGCATCAGCGGCGCATGTGGCACGGATCTGAACGGGCGGATCCGCAAAGGCCGGACAGCGGCCGTGGCTGATTTCGCGCTTGAGCTGTTCCCGGTCATGATCTTTCCGCCGATTGTTTGCGATGCCCTCTACGGGCGCCTGACAATCAATCATTTTGTCACCTCATCCTCGACCCGCGCCTATGACGACAGCGTTCTTATGCTTGATGCGCCGATTGTGGCGCAGGTTGAAAATTCGCGGATGATCAGCTTCGACGGCCCCGCACCGCTGGTCACGCGGCTGAAGGCGCAGCTGGAACGCGCCGCCGCCCTTACCGGGGGTGATCCTTGGGCGATCAATTCCTGGCATACCGGCATCAATCCCAATACCTTCTTTGAGGGCGATCCTTATGCGGATCTTGAGCGTTGGGGAACGGTTGCCTATGGCTCGCCGCGCTATACCCATCTGCACGCGGCCGGAAAAGACCCCGGGGATGCGGCGTTTCACATGATGGATGCAACCATCAGCTTTGACGGCACCGCCTTTTGGGATGCCGGGCGCTTTGTCTTTCTGGACCGGCCCGAGATTAAGGCTATGATCGCGCCTGATCAAAGGGCGTTGCTGAACGCTTCGGTACTTCACTCTATCGGTATCTGACGGAGGTTGGCTTGGCCAAAGACACGCAACCAGTCGCATGGGTCGAAGTCATAAGCGAAAAGGCCGCGTGCGGCGATCTTGCGGTGGCTTATGACGGTGTCAAAGGTGCCGATGGCCGGGTTGAAAACCTTTACCTTGCCATGTCGCAGACGCCGCTTGCCATCACTGCGGCCGATGATCACTATCGCGCCGTCCTGCACAACCCTGACAATCCGCTGGACCCGTGGTTGGCCGAATTTGCCGGAACCTACGTGGCCATCTTGTGCGGCTGCGATTACGCCGCCGTGAACCACGGCGAGAATTTTCGCATGTATCTGGGCGATGACGCCAAGGCGGCCCTATGGCTTACGGCCCTGCGCGACGGTAGCTGGAAGGATGTGCTTGAAGGCCCGGTTCTGGCCGCGACAGTCTTCACGCAAAAGCTGTCACAAGAGCCCGCCGCGATGCAAGAGGAAGACATCGCCGGGCTTCGGGCTGCGGGATTTTCGGACAAGGCCATTTCCTACCTGATCCAGATCGTTGCATCCTTCGCATACTGGGCGCGGATGATAAATGCGCTTGGAACCCGGCTTGGCCCCACCATCGGACTAACCGGTGTGGCCCCGCCGGAAAGCTGACCACCCGGCCTATTCCATAGCATTGCGCCGCGCCGCTTCGGCCTTATGCAGCGCCAGCATGCGTTGGACGGCGGGGCGGGACAATACCGCATCGCGCTGGCGCGCAAGGTTTGGGTAATCCTCTATCCCGGCGGGAAAGATCACGTCCCAGATGGTTTGCAGCGCCAGAAGGTAATCGGGTACGGTCGGCTCTTGGCCAAAGAAATAGGGGCCGTCGGCCAGGGCGTTATTCAGTGTCGCATAGACGCCGCGCAATCTGGCCATTGAGGCGGCCTTCAGGGCGGCTTTGTCTTGCGGTGACTGCATATAGAATTCGGGGTGGTACTGGATGATCACATCAGGTTGCAGCGTTGTGGCAAGATAGTGGATCCATTGCAA
>JBATTI010000280.1:0-13362 GCA_049670445.1 Albidovulum sp.
TGACTGGGTCGTTCTGACCGCAGCTGTCGTAGGCCTTGGCATTGCAGCCCTTGCAGCCGTTCGTGGCGGCACCGGTTCGCTGACCTCGACCATCAACAGCTACCTGTCGGGCGTAAGCATCAACACCGCTGCGCTTTAATCTGGCGCAACGCAAGATCTGGCCGCGTCCCGAAACGGGCGCGGCCTTTGCATGCCTAAGGCCTGGTTTTCGAACGAATGTTTCGCAAAGGCGCTAATTCCACTGGTTTGGCCCGCTTTAACCACTATTTGGCCGCAAATTATTAACATACTGCAGGCAATATCGGGGCGGCTGGACGGTTGCGACCAGTGACGCTTCCCCCCTTGTGTCGAATGAAAGGATGCGTAATGCGGTTGGTATTTGGATTGGTTTTGGTCCTTGGGTTGGGGCTTGCCGGATTTGCAGTCTACATGGCGCAAGGTTACATCGCCAAAACTCAGTTTGAGCGTGATCAGTTGCTTCAAGCGCAAAAGTCGGCGCCCCAACTGGTTGACGTCGTCGTTGCCATGAAACCGATGAAATACGGTGACCGGATGACCCGCGTAGATCTGGAGGTTATCAAATGGCAGGCCGACAAGGTTCCTGAAGGGGCCTTCAATGCGATCGTGGCGCCGCAAGGTGGCGACCCCAACATCAACCCGGTCTTCTATGAAGGCGAAACCCGGCCCCGCGCAGCCCTGCGCAGCCTCGAGGTTTACGAACCGGTCCTGGCGTCGAAGATCACCGAAGCGGGCATTGACGCAGGCATTACCGCCAACCTCACCCCCGGCATGCGCGCCTTGGCCATCAACGTAGACGTAACAAGCGGCGTGTCAGGCTTCTTGCGGCCGGGTGACCGTGTCGATGTTTATTGGACCGGCAATGCCAACGGCCGCGAAGTGACCATGCTGATCCACGCCGCCGTGACGCTGATCGCGATCGACCAAAGTGCCGATGCAGACCGCTCCAGCGAAACCCAGGTAGCGCGTACAGTGACGGTGCAGGCAACCTCCGAACAGGTCGCGGCTTTGGCCCTGGCGCAACAATCGGGCCGCCTGACACTTGCCCTGGTCGGCACCGGCGATACCTTGGATATCGGCGCGATCGAAATCGACCGGAACGCACTTTTGGGGATCAAGGAAGAAGCCGCCCCCGAAGTCGTTGCCGCCGAAAAGGTCTGCACAATCCGCACCAACAAGGGCAGCGAGGTCGTTGAAAAGCGGATCCCCTGCACCAACTGACCTTTCGCAAAACCTCAGATCACGATACAATTTGGGCGGCTGGCACTTGATGTGGTAGCCGCCCTTCGCATGACACACCACAACTACCTGACTGTTGCGGTTTGTCCACATAAGCCTCATCGCCCAACCATCTGATTATTGCAAAGATTCCTGCTTTCGCGCATGGTAGCGGAGATAGGGCACGAAGACCCATAACTGTAGTGATCGGAGAGGCAGGTCACAATGAGCATGAAGATAGTTATTACCGCCGGTATGCTGGGCTTGACGTTCGGCGCTACCGCACAATCAGCGCAAGCTGAAACATTACGCGTATTAGAAGGGTCCGTTTCCAGTGCATTGACCGTGCCGATGAATCGCGCGGTCGTTGTCGAGGCGGATCAACCTTTCGCTGAACTTTCCATTGCCAACCCCGGCATTGCCGACATCTCGACCTTGTCGGACAAAAGCATCTATGTGTTGGGCAAGGCGCCCGGCCGTACGACGCTGACGCTTTTGGGGCCGGACGGCAAGCTTATCACCAATGTCGATGTACAAGTCACATTGGATGTGGCCGAGTTCAAAGAACGGCTGCGGCAGATCCTTCCCAATGAAAACATCGAAGTGCGTACCGCCAATGACGGGATCGTCCTGTCGGGTATCGTGTCGTCGATTGGCGCGCTGGACCGTGCCCTTGATCTGGCCCAACGCTATGCGCCGGAGCGGGTATCAAACCTTATGGGCGTCGGTGGCACCCAGCAGGTTATGCTCAAGGTGCGCTTTGCTGAAATGCAGCGCTCGGTCGGCAAGGCGCTGAATGGTGGCCTTACGATTACCGGATCCAATTCCAATCTTGGGGCCTCTATCGGCGGTGGCGCCGGTGCTTTGGTGCCGGGTTCGGTCATCGGGGGGGCGGGCTCTACTGTTCTTAACGTCGACGGCACCACCAATGGCGGTGCGGCGGTTGGCTTTACGGTCGGCAACTTCCAGTTCGGCGTTTTGCTTGAAGCGCTGGAAAGCAAGGGTCTGGTCCGCACATTGGCCGAACCCAACCTGACAGCCCTTTCCGGACAAGAAGCCAAGTTTCTGGCCGGTGGCGAATATCCGATCCCGATTGTTGACCGCGACGGTGTCGGCATCGAATACAAGCCCTTCGGTGTCGCGCTTGCCTTTACGCCGCGTGTGGTTGATGGCGATATCATCAACCTGCAGATCAGCGCCTCGGTCTCGTCAATCGATACGACTGTAACGGTCCAGAATGGCGGCTTTTCCGTCAACGCTTTCAAACGCCGCGATACCACAACGACGGTTGAAATGCGTGATGGCGAAAGCTTCGCTATCGCCGGCCTGTTGCAAGACGATTTCCGCGACCTGAACTCTCAGGTTCCGTGGTTGGGCGATATCCCGGTACTTGGTGCGCTGTTCAGAAGTGCCGACTATCAACGCGCCCAGTCTGAACTGGTCATTATCGTGACGCCGCATCTGGTCTCTCCGACCCGTGGCGAAGCGCTGGCCCTGCCAACCGACCGGGTTCGCCCACCGTCAGAGGCCGAGCTGTTCTTGTTTGGACGCACCTCTGCGGGTTCATTGGCCAAAGGCCCGGCTGCCGAAGTTGCCAAACAGGACTTTTCCGGTTCTTACGGCTATGTGATGGAGTAAGCGGATGCAAAAGCACACTAAACTCCTGTTGATCACCGCCAGTGTACTGGCCTTGGCCAACTGTTCGCGCGAAACCAATATCGCGCGGTCCTTCTACGCCGAGGCAGGTTCGGAAATCGAAACCCGCGATTACGGCAATTCAACCGCGCAAAATCTGGCCGTGCAAACCGGCCAACGCGACTATGCGATTGATCTGACACGCCGCTTTGGCGCCGACGTTCCCGCAACGGTCAACTTTGCGTTCAACAGCGCGACTTTGGACGGGGATGCGCAAGCCGCCCTGATGCGTCAGGCCGATTGGATCCGGCAGTTCCCGGAAGTGCGCTTCCGGGTTTATGGCCATACCGATCTTGTCGGCTCAAACAGCTATAACAAGGCACTTGGGCTGCGTCGCGCCAAGGCGGCGGTTGCCTTCCTGTCCAGCCAGGGTATCAGCCGTTCGCGCCTGGAGGCAGTTGCATCTTTTGGCGAGACTCAGCCATTGGTCTTCGTTCAGTCGCCCGAGCGTAAGAATCGCCGGACTGTCACCGAGGTTTCTGGCTTTGTGAAAAACAATCCTCTGGTGCTGAACGGCAAATATGCCGAGATTATCTGGCGCGACTATGTGCAAAGTGCTGTTCCGCCACATATCGCGACGGAAGTGAAATCATCGTCAACGGGTGGCGGCGAGTAAATTCGCCAACTGTTTCCGGATTGAAGGCGGTCTTTGGCAACAAAGGCCGCCTTTGCAATTCAATCGTCTCAACAAATCGCACAATTTCGATAGTTTGGCCCCAATCTTGCCAACTTCTTAGCCGAGTCTCGAAACCTGAAGGTCATGCCCATCCGCGATATTTGCGGCAGCATAAATTTGGTTGAGATATCGGCGCGACGAAATCGCCACGCCGAAGCCCGGGAATGCCGGGGTGAAAAGGACGTATGCGAATGAGTAGTGTAGCAGCTTTGCAGCCGGAACCCGCGCCGATCCGTGCCTGTACAATTTCGCGCGATGTAAGCAATTTTGATCTTCTTATCGAAGATATGGAGACAGAGCTTGGCGAAAGCTGGGGCGATCTGACCTTTGATGACGCCTTGGTGTTTTTCGCCCAGCCCGATGCCAACGCACTAGATTTTGTGGCCATCGCTGTCGACAATCAAGATGAAGACGATCTTGTGCGCATTTCCTCGATCATCACGGCGGCCAAGGAACGCGGCATCAAGATCATTTTGATCGCCGAAGAAATCAGCCCGATCGCCTTGCACCAATTGCTCAAGCTTGGGGCAGAGGGCTTTGTCCCCTACCCGCTTCCCGAAAATGCGCTGCACGAAGCGATCGAGCGGCTTGGCAAGATGCCTGCCCCGGATGATATCGCAGCAGACGCCCTGAACAAGCCCGCCTTCAAAGCCAAGGGCGACCGCGACGGGGTGATTCTTCCCGTCCATTCGCTGATCGGCGGCGCAGGTGGCACGACATTTGCCGTGAACCTCGCGTGGGAGCTTGCAAATGTTCAAAAAGAAGGCGCGCCGCGCGTGTGCCTTCTGGATCTGAACTTCCAGTTCGGCTCGGTCGGCACCTATCTGGATCTGCCGCGCCGCGAGGCGGTTTATGAGATGCTGTCCGATACCGCGTCTTTGGATGCCGAAGCCTTTTTGCAAGCCATGCTGACTTACAAGGACAAGCTGCATGTGCTGACCGCACCCGCCGACATGTTGCCGCTCGAATTCGTCACCAGTGACGATATCAACCGCGTGCTTGATGTCGCCAGGTCCAACTTCGACTTTGTCGTGGTCGACATGCCGTCAACCATCGTGCAATGGACGGAAGCGGTGCTTAGCCACGCGCATGTCTATTTCGCGTTGTTGGAGCTGGACATGCGGTCCGCCCAAAACGCGCTGCGCATCATCCGCGCCCTGAAAGCCGAAGAGCTGCCTTATGAAAAGCTGCGCTATGTGCTGAACCGCGCCCCGAAATTCACCGATCTGTCGGGCAAGGGCCGCGTCAAACGTCTTGCCGAAAGCCTTGACATTACGCTTGAAGCGCAACTGCCCGATGGGTCGCATATCGTTACTCAGGCAAATGATCATGGCCTGCCCTTGCTTGAAACCGCGGCGAAAAACCCGCTTCGCAAGGAAATCGCCAAACTCGCCAAACAGATATTTGAGCTTAGCAAGGCCGCTGAAAGCGCAAAAGCCTGAACCCCAAGGTGTAAGCAATGTTCTCTCGTTTCAAGAAACCCGATCAGCTTGACGCAAAGCCGGCTGTAGCGTCAGCGCCCGCCGATACGGCACCCGCCGCCACGGCGGCCGCCCCGGCCCGCAGCAGTGTGATGTCACGCCGGCCAACGCCCGCGTCGGCCAGCGCCTCCGCTGCGGGGGGGGCCCAGGACAAAGACAAAAAGCGAAAAGAGCGTTTGTCCGACCTCAAGGTCGAACTGCACAGCCGCCTTTTGGACAACCTCAACCTGTCCGCGCTTGAAACCGCGTCCGAATCCGAGCTGAAGCAGGAAATCATCGCAATCACCGCGGAAGCCCTGGAAGAGCTGAGCGTGGTCTTGAACAAAGACGAACGCTCAAGCCTCAACCAGGAACTTTACGACGAAGTCATGGGCCTTGGCCCGCTAGAGCCGCTTTTGAAAGACGACACCGTCAACGACATTCTGGTCAACGGCCCGCAACAGATCTTTGTGGAACGCGCCGGTAAACTGTCGCTGACCGATATTACCTTCAAGAACGAAAAGCACCTTTTGCGGATCATCGACAAGATCGTGTCGGCCGTGGGCCGCCGGGTTGATGAATCCAACCCCTATGTTGACGCCCGTCTGGCCGATGGTTCGCGTTTCAACGCGATGGTGCCGCCGGTCGCGGTGGATGGCTCGCTCGTCTCGATCCGTAAGTTCAAGAAAGACAAGCTTGCCATCGACGATCTGGTGCGTTTTGGCGCCTTTACCGAAGAAATGGCCGCCTATCTTCAGGCGGCAGTGTCCACCCGCCTCAATGTCATCGTCTCGGGCGGTACCGGTTCGGGTAAGACCACCACGCTCAACGCTTTGTCGTCTTTCATCGACAATGACGAACGCATCCTGACGATCGAAGACACCGCCGAACTTCAGCTTCAGCAGGTCCATGTGGGCCGGATGGAAAGCCGCCCGGCCAACGTCGAGGGCAAGGGTGCGGTATCGCAACGCGACTGTCTTAGAAACGCCCTGCGGATGCGTCCTGACCGGATCATCGTTGGTGAAACCCGCGGCGAAGAAGTTATCGACATGCTGCAGGCCATGAACACCGGCCATGACGGGTCAATGACCACGATCCACGCCAACTCTGCCCGCGATGGTGTCAGCCGTCTGGAAAACATGGTGGCCATGGCCGGGATCGAGATGCCGCTGAAGGCCGTGCGCAGTCAGATCGCTTCGGCTGTGAACCTTATCGTGCAGGCCTCGCGTCTGCAGGATGGTTCGCGCCGCATGACCTCGATCACCGAAATCACCGGGATGGAGGGCGAGGTGATCTCGATGCAGGAAATCTTTCGTTATGAACGCCTTGGCCTTGCCCCCGACGGCAAGATCATCGGCCGTTTCACCGCAACCGGCGTGCGTTCGGCCTATGCCGACCGCTTCAAGCAATGGGGCTTTGATCTGCCCGCCAGCATCTATGAACCCGTTAAATAGGATCCGCCATCATGATCATTAGCCCCACGCCTATCATCTACGGCTTGATCTTCCTGGCAGTTCTGCTGCTGGTCGAAGGCATTTATCTTGTCATCTTCGGCAAATCGATCTCGCTCAACTCCAAGATCAACCGGCGTCTTGACCTCTTGGAAAAGGGCGGCCAGCGCGAACAGGTGCTGGAACAGCTGCGCAAGGAAGCCAGCCAACACCTTATGGCCAAAGGCATCCCGCTTTACTCTTTGCTGGCCACCAAGGCGCAAAAGGCCAATATCGCCTTTTCTCCCAAGGCGTTGATCGGCGTTATGGGGCTTTTGTCCGTCGTCGCCTTCCTTGGGCTCAAGCTTGGCACCACGGCGGCAACCCCGGTTCAGATGGCGCTTGCGGTGCTTATGGGCGTGGGCGCGGTCTATATGTGGGTCAGCAAAAAGGCCAAGAAACGCATGGATATGATCGAAGAACAACTGCCCGATGCGGTTGAACTTATGGTCCGTTCCTTGCGCGTTGGTCACCCGTTTTCCGCCGCGATCCAGATGGTCGCCAAAGAGGTGCCCGACCCGCTTGGCACCGAATTTGGCATGATCGCCGACGAATCCGCCTACGGCCGCGAGGTCACGGAATCGCTCAAGGATCTGGCCGAACGTATCGACATGCAAGATTTGCGCTTTCTGGCGGTTGCGGTCACCATTCAGGCGCAGTCCGGGGGTAACCTTGCCGAAATTCTTGACGGCCTTGCCAAGGTTATCCGCGCCCGCTTCCGGCTGTTTCGCCGGGTGCGCGCCATCACCGCCGAGGCGAAGTGGTCAGGCATGTTCCTGTCGGCCTTCCCGGTGCTGGTCTTGATCGTCATCCAGCTTACGAAACCCGATTATTTCGACACGGTGAAAGACACGCCTGCCTTCGTTCCGGCAGCCCTGATTGTCGCCACCTTCCTTATAGTCAACGTGGTTTTCATGAAAATCATGGTCAACATCAAGGTCTGAGGAGGGCATAATATCATGGGCGCACTGAATGAATTCCTGATTACCAAGTTCGGGCCGCTTGGCCCCCTGGCCGCCGTCGGCTTCGTGGGGTTGCTGTTGATCATGGCGGTCCTGCCGACATTGCTCAAAAAGCGTGTAGATCCGCTTAGCAAGTTCCGCGACGCAACCCGCAGCCCCGGCGGCGCATCGCAAGCCTCTGCAGGCGCTACGAAAAAGGCGCTTCGCCACTCGAAGGGCACCGACAAACTCGATAAATTCGCGACCTTCCTGGAACCGAAAACCGAAGCCGAGATGGGCACGGCGCGCCTCAACATGACCCGCGCCGGTTATCGCGGCAAACATGCCGTGCGCACCTTTCATGCCATCCAGTTCACCCTGGGGCTGCTCTTTTTGATCATCGGCGTCGTCTATGCAATCGTCGCTTCGGCCACCGGTGAAATTTCCACAACCAAGCTGATCCTCGCGGTGCTCTTGCCGGGTGGGTTTGGGTATTATTTGCCGAAATACTGGGTCCAGCGCCGGATAGAATCGCGTCAGGCGGAAATTCAGGACGGTTTCCCCGATGCGCTTGACATGATGCTGGTCTGTGTCGAGGCGGGCCAATCGCTTGACCAAAGCATCATCCGCGTCGCCAAGGAACTGGGCGCAGGTTACCCGGCCCTGGGTGAAGAGTTTGAACTGATCTCGCAAGAGGTGAAGGCCGGTAAGGACAAGCCCACGGTTTTGCGCGGCTTTGCCGAACGCACCGATGTGGCGGATGTTGCCTCTTTCGTCACGGTCATGATCCAGTCGCAAAGCTTCGGCACCTCGATCGCCGATGCCTTGCGGATCTATGCCGCCGAAATGCGTGACAAGCGGATCATGCGGGCCGAAGAGAAGGCCAACAAATTGCCGACCAAAATCACCCTGGGCACGATGATGTTTACCGTGCCCCCGCTGCTGATGATCCTTGTAGGCCCGTCAGTCTACGGTATGCTAGAGATGTTCGCCAACTTCAAAATGTAGCGTAATGAAAAACAGCTCTAGCGGTTTAATAGCCAGCTTGGTCATTCTGACCGCCTGTCAACCGACAGGCGGCTTTTTGCCATCAAAGGACCAAAGCCCCTTCGCCCCGACCGGCGTCGCGCGGGGTGAGGAATCGGTTGACGGGCTGGTTGTCGGCCACCGCTTGATGGCGGCCGGTGAATATGAACTGGCTCTCAAGGCCTATCTGCGCGCCGCAGGTGAATATGGCGCAACGGTTGATGTCTATTCTGCACTGGGATCGGCCAATCTGCATCTGGGCCGCCTTGGCCAGTCTGAAAGACTGCTGCGTCAGGCCATCGAAATCGACGAAACCTTCGTGCCCGCCTGGAACAACCTTGGCGTTGTGTTGATGGAACAAGGCAAGGTCGGCGAGGCCAGCCGGGTCTTTAAAACCGCCTTCGCGCTCGACAGTGGCCAATCGGACGAGATTCGCAAGAATTTGCGTCTGGCGCTCGCAAAACTTGACAAACCGACCTATGATGTGGCCGAGGAAAGCAAGTTTTCATTGGTGAGACGCGGGCAAGGCGAGTACCTTCTGCTCACCGATTATTGAGGCAAGCAGCAAAGGACGCAGAAAATGCGCCACCCGATCGTGACAACGCTCTGCATTGCGGGGGCATTGGCGTTATCCGCCTGTGTCCGGGATGAGGGCAAAGAGGCCGCCAAGGCCTTGAAAAGTCTTAATGTAATCGACGAATCCAACCTCAACGAACTGATGCTGACATCAGGGGACCCGAATGAGGCAGTGGCCTTCTTTGCCAAGGCATCGGCCGAAAACCCCGGACGCATTGATCTTAAGCGCGGTCTGGCAAAATCACTGGTCCGGGCGAACAAACCGCTTGAGGCCGCGAATGTCTGGCGGGAAGTTGCCTATGGCCCCGACGGCAGCAACGCCGACCGCATCGGTCTGGCCGATGCGCTGATCCGTTCGAACGAATGGAAAAAGGCCGAAGCCGAACTTAATCAGATCCCGCCAACCTTCGAAACCTTTGAACGCTACCGGCTTGAAGCGATGGTGGCCGATGCCAACAAGAACTGGAAAAAGGCCGACAGCTTCTATGAAACCGCCTTTGGCCTGACCACCAAGCCTTCAGGCGTGCTGAACAACTGGGGCTATTCCAAACTGACCCGTGGCGATTACTCCGCCGCTGAAAAGCTTTTTGGCCAGGCGCTCACCTACGATTCAAGCACTTTCACCACCAAGAACAATCTGGTTCTGGCCCGGGCCGCCCAACGCAAATACAATATGCCGAACGTGTCCATGACCCAGACCGAACGCGCCCAACTGCTTTACACCGCCGCCCTGACGGCGGTTAAACAAGGCGATGTCTCAACCGGCAAAGGCTTGCTGCAGGAGGCAATCGACACCCATCCGCAGCATTTCGAAGAGGCCGCCCGCGCGCTTGAAACGCTTGATAGCATCGTAAGCAAGGGATAATTCAATGCTGCAACTGCCCGACATCACCGCCTATATGGCCCTTTTGCTTGCCGTCTTGCCAATCTGTGCCTGGGTCTGCTGGTCGGACCTCAAGACCATGAAAATCCCCAACAAGGCCGTGATTGCCACAGTGGTGGTCTTTGCCGTGGTGGGGTTCACGGTCATGCGGACCGAGGTCTGGGCATGGCGCTGGCTGCATCTGGTTGTGGTGCTGGTCATTGGCTTTGTTCTGAACGCCATTGCCGGGGTCGGCGCGGGTGATGCGAAATTCGCCGCTGCTGCCGCGCCGTTCATTGCCTATCAGCACCTGCCGCTGGTCTTGCCGCTGTTTGCCGCCTTCTTGCTGGGGGCGTTTTTCGGCCACCGGATCTTGCGCGCCATCCCGGCGGTGCGCAACATGACACCCGATTGGGTATCATGGACGCGCAAGGATTTCCCGATGGGGCTGGCGCTGGCTGGCACATTGGTCGCCTATCTGGCCTTGATGACCTATGGCGCTTCGCTGCCGGCAAGCTGAACCCGGCAGGCCTTCATACCCAAAGGGCGGGTTCAGCCCGCCTTTTCCGCCTTGATCAGGATATAGGTCCGTGTGCGGCGCTCTTCATGCAAGCTGTAGCCGCCCTCTTCAAGCGATGTGATCATCCCCCCCCGCACCTTGGCAGAGGTTGGGCAAAGCGGGATGACCACATAATCGGCATTCTCCACCCCCGACAGCCCGCCGTAATACCAGGGCGCCGCCCCCCGGACCGGTTCAAAATCACCATATAGCCACAGACCCGAGATCAGATCCGCCACCAAAAGCCGCTTGCCGGCATAGCCCGCAGCCTCCAGATCGCGGGCCATTTCCTCGAAACTGGCAATCGGGCCAGATTGCTGTTCGCAATAGGCCAACGCCTCGCCGTTCAATAAGACCGGCTTATCCTCGCGCTGACTGATTTCGCGGAAATCTTCATAGGGGCTGCCCGGACCGTCGCCCTGACGAAGCTCCAGCACGCCGTAGATCCGGCTGGCCCCGGTCAATATATCTTGGTGCTGCGGCAAGCCCGACAGCAGCGGCACCATCTTTTCCTCGGTCGCGAACAGATGCCGGAACGGGCTATAGGCAAGGTTCATCGCCGACGGAAACCCAAAGGCCACGGCCAGAACCGCGCAAATCGTCAGCCCCTGACGCAGATCCCAACCAAGGCTGTTGACCATGCCCGCCGCTGGCCGCAGCACAAAGGCAAAAAGGGCCAGCATCAGCAACCATTGCGGGTCATTGCCGAAATTTTGAAAGACGATGTAATAGAACCCCGGCATCAACACCAACAGCAACAAGCCCTCGGTCATCCGCCCGGCTTGCCGCAAGAAAATCACCGCGGCCAGGATCGTCAGGCTTGCCCCCATATAGGCAGGCGCACCCGCAACCCCGGCCAAAGGCGCGCCGGGCTGGGGGCGCACATCAGACCCCGCCACCGTCAGCATATCGCCCAGATAGGCCAGCCAGAACCCCATGCCCGCCAGCGCCGTCACAACGCCCGCAACCACAAGCCCGGCCAGGGCCGCCGCACCAAGCGCCCCCCACCAGCGCCGCACCAGAAGGCCGGTCAGGATGCCCGGCGCCAATGCCGCGAAATAGGTGGCCTTGATCAGCAAAAGTGCCGCCATCCCCAACCCGATGATCACCCCGTCAAGCGTGGCACTTGCTTGCCCCTCGCGCGGCGCAAGCATCACCAGCGGCACCACAATATAGGCAATCGCCCAGGCCCAGCGGTTATAATGCATAGAGATGGATACCGCAGGCTCTGCCTCGCCGTGCACCAGCGCCAGACACAACACCATCACGAAAAAGGCATAGCCCAACCCGGCCATGCCCGCGATCCGGCTATTGACCACCCGCAACACCGCAGGTGCCAAGACCAGCGCCACAAGGATCTGCGCATAAAAGAACGCATGCCCAAGGCCCGCTCCGATTTTGACAAACCACATGATCGGGGCCGCCGCCAGAACCCCGATCGGTGTCATGAAATCCAGATGCGGCCATTCGCCCCGCGCCATGCGGACAACGATCTCGGCCATATGCAGCGTGTCGCCTTCATGCTTGCCAAGGTAATAGGCGCCCTTCACCAAAGGTGCCCCGCCCCAGATCACAATCATCGCCAGCATAAGCGCGGCCGCTTGCCACGCGTAAGATTTCTGCATGCCTCAATTCCCTGCCTGATATTCCATTTTTTAGCCACATTAACCCGGCACCTTAAGCAATGAAAACGTAAATACGCAGGGATTGTTTAACTGCGTGGGCTTATCGAAGCCTTCTACGAAGGAAATTGGTCAACCATGGGGCTAAAGCAGTGAATATTCAGATCGCAAATGTCTTGGCACCGACGTCGCCGCGGACGCTGGCCGAAACCGGTCTGAGCGTGGTGATGATGCGCGACATCTTCATCAAGACCATGTTTCGTATGAATCTTGAAATGGTCACCGACCTGTCGCGGGTCGTTGCCCTGTCGGTTCAGGCCACGCAGGAACTGGTTGATCTGTGCCGCACCCAGCGTCTGGTTGAGGCAACCGGCACCTTGCACGCCAATGCCGGCGGTGAAATGGGCTACCGGCTGACCGATTCGGGCAAGGCCCGCGCCCTTGATGCGCTTGCCCAGTCTGAATATTTCGGCTCCATGCCCGTTCCGCTGGAGGTTTACCGCGAACAGGTCAAGCGTCAGTCGATCCGCAACATCCACATGTCGCGCGCCCAGCTGACCGGGGCCATGGGCCATCTGATCCTGCCCGACGCCCTGATTGACCACCTCGGGCCCGCTGTTGGTTCGGGCCGCTCAATCTTGATGTACGGTCCGCCGGGCAACGGCAAATCCTCCATCTCAAACGGTATCCGCGACGCGCTTGGCGACAAGATCTATGTGCCGCGCGCGATCGAATATTCTGGTCAGGTCATCACCGTCTATGACCCGATCGTGCATTCCGCCGCCGAAGCCTCGGTCGATGACCCCAATTCCTTGCGCCGCAACGCCAACCGTTTTGACAACCGCTATGTCTTGTGTGAACGCCCGACGGTGATCACCGGTGGTGAATTGTCGCTCGAAATGCTGGATCTGACCTATAATCCAACGGCGCGGACCTACACCGCCCCTTTGCAGCTTAAGGCCACCGGCGGCGTCTTCATCGTGGATGACCTTGGCCGTCAGGCCGAACCGCCGCAAAAACTGGTCAACCGCTGGATCGTGCCTTTGGAGGAATCCAAGGACATTCTTGCCCTGCAATCGGGCGAGAAATTCGAAGTGCCCTTCGACACGCTGGTGATCTTTTCCACCAACTTCCACCCCAATGACATCTTCGATAAAGCCGCGCTGCGCCGGATCTTCTTCAAGATCAAGATCGACGGGCCCAATCAGGAAGACTTCCT
>JBATTI010000281.1:0-3501 GCA_049670445.1 Albidovulum sp.
GCCCACGTAAGACACCCGGTGCACCCGCGCGAGGCCCATGCCCAACTCTATCTCTTGCGCGGTGCCGAAGGGGTTCACCTCATTCGAGAAATCGTTGGGGCTGACCTTTTGCATCAGTTTGCGCGCATTCGGCCCCATCACTGCCAAAACCCCTTCGCCCGCGGTCACATCGGTCAGACCGACGTTGAAATCGCCCATATGGCGGCGCATCCAGACCTGATCTTTCAACCGGGTCACGGCGGGGGTGACCACCAGATAGGCCGTCTCTGACAGCCGTGTCACGGTCACATCAGCCTCGATCCCGCCCCTGATGTTAAGGAATTGGGTATAGACGATCTTGCCCGCAGGCACCGACATGTCAGCCCCCGAGATATGGTTCAAAAACGCCTCGGCATCGCGCCCCTCGACCCGGATCTTGCCGAAGGAAGACATGTCATACATGCCGACATTCTCGCGCACCGCGCGGTGTTCGGCGGCCGCGTTTTCGAACCAGTTCTGGCGGCCCCATGAATAGCGATATTCGCGCGCCTCGCCTTCATTGGCGAACCAGTTCGCACGTTCCCAGCCGCCGATTTCGCCAAAGACAGCGCCCTCGGCATCAAGATGCGCGTGGAAGGGCGTGCGGCGCACACCGCGTGCGGTGGCCTTCTGGCGGTAGGGGAAGTGGTCGGCGTAAAGCAGGCCAAGCGTTTCTTTGGAGCGTTCAAACAGGTAATGCTTGTTGCCCTGAAAGGGCTGGTTGCGGCCCACATCGACATCGCCAAGATCAAAAGGCTTTTCGCCGGTTTCCATCCATTCGGCCAGCGCCATCCCGGCACCACCCGCCGATTGGATACCGATAGAGTTGAACCCGGCTGCGACCCAGAAATTATCGACTTCCAGCGATTGGCCCAGATTATAGGCGTCATCGGGGGTAAAGCTTTCGGGCCCGTTGAAGAAGGTATGAATCCCCGCCTCGGCCAGCATCGGCAGGCGGCTTACGGCGCGTTCAAGGATCGGTTCAAAATGATCGAAATCCTCTTGCAGCTGGTCGAAACAGAAATCTTCCGAAATACCGTCCATGCCCCATGGTTTGGCATTGGGTTCAAACGCGCCCAACAGGTATTTGCCTGCATCTTCCTTGTAATAGGCGCATTCATCAGGCACCCGCAAAACCGGCATCTGGGAAAGGCCGGGGATCGGCTCGGTCACGATATAGAAATGCTCGCACGCGTGCAGCGGTACGTTGACGCCCGCCATGCGGCCCACCTCACGGCCCCACATGCCCGCGCAGTTGACGACGTGATCGGCGGTGATTTCGCCCTGATCGTCACCGCTCTGCCAGCTGACCGATTGGGCGCGACCGGCTTCGACTTTCACAGCCGTTACCTTTACGCCCTCGGCAATCACCGCGCCACGGTTGCGCGCGCCCTTGGCCAGAGCCAAGGCGATATTGGCCGGATCACCCTGCCCGTCGGTCGGCAGCCAGACCCCGGCCTTCACCCCATCGATATTCAGATGCGCGTAGCGTTCTTTCACCTCTTGGGGTGACATCTCTTCGACCGGCACACCAAAGCTGCGCGCCATGGAGGCGTTGCGAAACAGCTCTTCCTTGCGCTCATCCGTCAGCGCGACCGAGACAGACCCGACCTGACGTGTGCCGGTGGCAAGCCCGGTTTCCGCTTCCAGCCCACGGTAAAGATCGGCGGAATATTTCGCCAGACGGGTCATATTGGCGGAAGAGCGCAGCTGCCCGATCAGACCCGCCGCATGCCATGTGGTGCCGCAGGTCAGCTGCTTGCGTTCCAGCAAGACCACATCTTTCCAGCCCAGCTTGGTCAGGTGATATGCCACCGAACAGCCGATGATACCGCCGCCTATAATGACGACACGGGCCTTTTTGGGAAGATCACTCATTGGCGGCTCCTGGGGTGGTTTTTTTGGGTACGATGCTTAGATGCGGGGCGGTGATCAGCGTCACCATTCCGGCGAAAATCTCGCGCGGGCGATGGGGGCGATCGAATGGTGGGAGGTCGTTCAAGAAAAGGTGCCGTGTGGCACCGGCAATCGACGGTTCGGGCAAAATGCCCTGCGCAACATAGCGCCCCTGCCCGACCAGCAGACCCATGAATTCACCAAGATCGTGCTTCTCGTCCAGGTTAATGATGGCGTCATATCGGCAGTCATGGCTCAGCTCTGCCCGGTCAACCACCGTTGCCCCGGCGGCGCGGGCGACAGCGGCAGCCGCCGGATCACACAATGCGAAAACACTCGCCCCGCGGATCGCCGCAAGCCTGAGGGCCGCGTAGCCGACCGGCTGGCCGGAGAAGACCACAAGAACACGTGTGCCGCCGCGTATTTCGGCGCGCGTCAGCAGGTTATGCGCGGTGCCAAAGGCCATGGGCATGGCGCCGACCTCGGCATCAAGAACGTGGTCGGCTGCATCTTTGATGCCACCGCGCCCGACACTGACCAGCGCCGGGACGATTTTCATTGATGGCGACTTGCGCCTTGTCATGCACGGATCCGTTCATTGGCCGGATCCCAAAGCGGTTGATCTTCCTGCACAACGGCACGGCAGCGTTCGCCGTAAATCTCCACCTCGACCTCTGTCCCGGGCTGCGCAAGCTCGGTCTTGACCAGACCCAGCGCGACCGAGGCATTCACCCGGTACCCCCAGGCACCCGAGGTGGTTTCACCCACAATCTTACCATCATGCCAGATCGTTGACATATAGGGCGCGTCGCAATCCCTGGCGTCGACCACCAGCGTCACAAAGCGCTTTTTCACGCCTTGCTGCTTTTCGGCCAGAAGCGCGGCCTTGCCGATGAAGTCTTGCGGCTTGTCGAATTTGACGAAACGCTCAAGCCCGCCTTCAAGCAGCGAATAATCGGTCGAAAGATCGCCTTTCCAGGCGCGATACCCCTTTTCAAGCCGCAAGCTGTTCAGCGCCCACATGCCAAAGGGCTTGGCCCCACCCGCCAGAACCGCATCATAGATCGCGGGCATATCGGCGAATTTCGCATGGACTTCCCAGCCCAGCTCACCCGCGAAACTTACCCGCATCAACTGGCAAGGCTTGCCCGCCACGGTGGCCATCTGATGGGTCAGCCAGCCCAGGGTAAGATCGGCATCGGTGATGGAGGCGAACAGTTCGCGCGATTTCGGGCCAGTGACGATCAGCGTGTCATTCTCGCCCGAACGGTCAACCAGGCTCAGCCCGTCAGTCAGGTGCTTTTTCAGCCATTCAAAGTCATGCCACTGCGCCACCGATGCGGTGATCAGCGTGAAGCGGTCATCGCCGTGGTTCATCACCGACATTTCGGTCTGGATACGCCCGCGCGGATCGGGGAAGTAGGCAAGGCTCATGCGCCCCGCCTTGGGCAACCCGCCCGAGGTCAGGCCGCGCAGCCAATCGCCCGCACCCGTCCCCGACAATTCATAGCGCGAAAAGCCCGGCAGGTTCAGAACCCCGACGCCATCGCGCACGGCTTCGCATTCTTCCTTGATCCGGGCTTCCCA
>JBATTI010000282.1:0-1970 GCA_049670445.1 Albidovulum sp.
TCGCCCAATTGCGGATCACAAAACGCAACGGTGTCGCCACGGGGGCCGAAAGCATCGATAAAGTTCATTCAGTTTCTCGGTCCCTGCGTACCCCCAAGAAACGGCCATATGGGCGTCTTGTTGCCTCGTCAACTTCCCCGCTCGCCCGGCCTGTCTTTTTTCAAAAACTGTTTCCGCACAGGCGATGATCGCCGCCAAGCAGAGGGATTTGGCTTGCCGGTGGATCAGAGTCTTCGAGGCGATTTGTCAGATCCGGCGCTGTAAAAGCAGCAACGCATTCTCAAACAGCACCACGCTTTTACCGGCACGTGCCGCAAGTTGCGCGCCTTCAAGAAGCGCCAAGGTCGCTGCCGCCTCTGCTTGCGGATCAACCACGCCCGCGATTGTGCGGTCACTTTGGCCGGTAGCGAATACCATCTTGATCCAGTTGATCACGGTTTGGCGCAAATGATCGATCTCCACCATCACCTCGGCGGGCAAGCTTTCACGACTGGCAGAGAAGGATACACAAAGGCACAGGCTGTTGCCGCCTTGCAAAGCATCGCGGTAAAGACCGATCAACGCCCCAAGCCGCGCCGCACCTGTGGGATGAGACCGCTCAATATCCGCGCAGGCCGCCTCAATACCCGCGCGGTATCGCCGCATCAGCGCCAGGGAAAGTGCGGCCTTGGTTGCGAAGTGATGGTGAATACTCGCCTTCCGGATCCCGACATCCCTGGCAAGATCGGCATAGCTGAACCCGTCAAACCCGCGCGTTCTTGCGGCTTGTTCGGCGGAATCAAGCAAGGCGGTTCTGGTGTCCGTTGTCATCCGCAGATCATCCTTCAATTGCGCAATGTCTGTAAGGCATTTGCAGCGGCCTCCAATGCCCCTTCAAGGTAACCGCCGAACTGCACAGCGACTTCGCTGCCGCCAAAAAGCAGCGCGCCATCCCACAGATCATGCATGGCATGAGGCAGGCCATATTGCGGATGCGCATAGACCGGGGCCCGGTCCAGTGATGTCGCGGTGTTGGGATCAAAGGCCCAGTCCTTGATAAAAAGCGCGCAGGGATGCGCCGCTTTCGGCCCGAAAAGACGCACAAGCTGCCGCTGGGACTGGTCGCGTAACAGCGCCGCGTCTTTACGTGATTGTGGCGGCACACCGACAAAACCAAACAGCGCATATGGCCCGCCCACAGCCGGGGAGGCATCGTGGATTTCAACCATCGGGCCGCGGCGGCTCATCGCATCGCCGGACAGGCCTGCTTGCCGCCAAAAGGGCGTGTCGTAGACGGCGACGCATTTTGCCTGACCGGCCATCCATGTCGCGATACCGCGCATCGCTTGTGCTGCGCCCGTTGGCAGCGCGGGGCGAAAGCTGATCTGCTCTGCCGCTAGGCGCGGAGGCAATGCAAGCACGACGCGCTGCGCGACGATGGTTTCGCCATTCCGGCAAACGGCAACGACACCCGCGTCAGTCTTTTTGAGCGTGGCTACGGCAACCCCCAAACGCTTGCGTTCGTTTGGCAAGGCATCGGCAAGCGCGTCTGTCAAAACACCCATCCCGCCTTGCAAACGGTAAGATCCTTGCATCGATGCATAGCCCCGTCCGCGTTGCACCTGACCCGCTTCATCCTCAAATATCACATCGCCCATGTCGTGCTGGTCAAACCGCACCAGCCCCAATCGATTGGTCAGCGCTTCCATCCGGGGTTGGCCGGGCCAAAACCATGCTGGGCCCATGTCATAATAACCGCCCTTCAGGTTTTCCGTCTTGATCCGCCCGCCAAACCGGCTGCGCGATTCCAACAGCAAGAATTCTTGCCCGGCGGCGTGAAGACCCCGGGCCAAGCCAAGGCCTGCAAGCCCGCCGCCAATAATCAAGACATCGGTCTTCACTTAAACCCCTTCGGCAACAAGCATCAGGGGTTTTTGGGCCTTCGTCATGTGACTGGCGGCTTGGCATATGGCAAATGACCAGTCTTCATC
>JBATTI010000283.1:0-1707 GCA_049670445.1 Albidovulum sp.
ACGATCCGCCCGCCTTCAGTTTCTTTTCGAAAAACCCCGATCAGTTTCAGTGGGTTGGTGCCGATCTTGCGGATCAGACGCGCCTCATACTGATAATCCTCGCCCCGTATCTCATTTACACGGCCCAAGATCCTGTCGCCCTCGGCCACCGGCGCATCGGCCTTGCGTGGCATGAACAATATCCGCGGTTCGGGTGCCTCGCCTTGCCATTCCAGTGGCCGCGCGAATTGGTCACCGCTTGCATCAACAGGCAAGATCAGCAAGATCGTCACCGGCGGCAGCCGCTCGGGGTCGCGATAGCTGCGGCGTTTGCGTTCCAGCGTGCCTTCGGATTCAAGTTCCTTCAACACCCGTTTCAACTCTCTGCGTTCGGCACCTTTGATGCCACAGGCCTTGGCGATATCGCGTTTGGCGGTCAGGCCGGGATTTTCGGCGATCCAATCAAGGATCTCGGGTTTTGAGGGGATGCGTGTCATGGGCGCTGCCTATCACGGCGCGAAAGCTCCGTCATGCCAAAAGCGTGGTCAGGCCTGACGGGGCCCAGGGCCGTTCAGGCAAAATAATCTTGCAAGATGCGGGCGTAGATTGCCTTTAGCTGGGTGATTTGCGCCACCTCAACCCGCTCATCCACCTCATGCATGGTCTTGCCGACCAGCCCGAATTCCACCACCGGGCAGTGATCCTTGACAAAGCGCGCATCCGAGGTTCCGCCCGAGGTTGAAAAGACCGGCCGCTTGCCGGTTTGTGCGGCAACCGAGGTTGCGACCAGATCGACAAATGCGCCCGGCGGGGTGAAAAAGCTTTCGCCCGAGACGTTGATTGTCAGCGTGAAGGCCACGCCGGTTTCGGCCTCAACCCGTGCCGCTTCGGCCCGCAGCCAATCGCCCAAAGTCGCACCGCTATGGGCGTCATTGAAACGTATATTCACATGCGCGGCTGCCCGTGCCGGGATGACATTGCCCGCATTATTGCCGGTATCAACCGTGGTGATCGCAAGGGTGGAGGCATCGAAATGTTCGGTGCCCTGATCAAGCTCATGCGCCGCAAGCCGGTCCAACAGCCGCACCAACGCATGCAATGGGTTCCTGGCACGGTGCGGATAGGCGGAATGGCCCTGCACCCCTTGCGCCTCAATCCGGCAGCCAAGCGACCCGCGCCGCCCGATCTTCATCATCTCGCCCATCATCTCGGGGCAGGTCGGCTCTCCGACCAGACAGACGCTCATCGCTTCGCCCTTGGTCTGCATCCAGTCCAAAAGGGCCACTGTGCCGTCCTTGGCCGGGCCTTCCTCATCGCCGGTGATCGCCAGCACAATCGCGCCGTCAGGCGGGGTGTCGCGGACAAAATCCATCGCTGCCGCAACAAATGCCGCAACCCCGGATTTCATATCCGTGGCCCCGCGCCCCCATAAGAACCCATTGGCAATCTCGCCACCGAAGGGATCACGGCTCCATGCGGCCCTGTCGCCTACCGGCACCACATCGGTATGGCCGTTAAAGCCAAATGTCCGGTTCGCCCCTTGGCGGCCCCATCGCGCGAACAGATTAGCCGTTCCGTTCCGATCAACGCGGCTGCATTCGAAACCCGCGCCCGACAACAGGCCTTCCAGCAAGACAAGCGCACCACCTTCGTCGGGCGTGACTGACGGGCAGCGGATCAGGTCGGCGGCAAGCATCACGGGATCGGTTGATTGGGTCACTGTAAATC
>JBATTI010000284.1:0-4357 GCA_049670445.1 Albidovulum sp.
TCGTCACCAACGTTGATCACGCCGCGTTCAATCCGGCCAGTCACAACCGTGCCGCGCCCCGAGATCGAGAACACGTCTTCGATCGGCATCAGGAAGGGCTGGTCAACCGGGCGCGCAGGCGTCGGGATATAGCTGTCAACAGCTTCCATCAGCGCCTTGATCGAGTTTTCGCCGATCTCGGGCTGGGTGCCGTTCATCGCATGCAAGGCCGAGCCTTTGACGATCGGGATATCGTCGCCCGGATAGTCGTATTTGGACAGAAGTTCGCGGATTTCCATCTCGACCAGCTCAAGCAGCTCTTCGTCATCAACCTGATCGACCTTGTTCATATAGACGACCATGTAGGGAATGCCGACCTGACGGCCAAGCAGGATATGCTCGCGGGTTTGCGGCATCGGGCCGTCGGCAGCGTTCACAACCAGGATCGCGCCATCCATCTGCGCCGCACCGGTGATCATGTTCTTCACATAGTCGGCGTGGCCGGGGCAATCGACATGGGCATAGTGGCGGTTGGCGGTTTCATATTCGACATGCGCGGTCGAAATCGTGATCCCGCGGGCCTTTTCCTCGGGCGCCGCGTCGATCATGTCATAGGCCTTGAAATCACCGAAGTACTTGGTGATCGCTGCCGTCAACGTCGTCTTGCCATGGTCAACGTGGCCAATCGTGCCGACGTTCACATGCGGTTTATTCCGTTCAAACTTTGCCTTTGCCATATCGCGAGGGGCCTCGTGGATTGGGGGCCCCTGGGGGGCCGATTTGACTTCGCGCGCTGCCTAACGGCAGTGCGGGGAAAAATCAAGCGTCAGTTAGCGGCGGGGGGTGCCGCTGCAGCGCTTGCAGGCATTGCGGCACGCGCGGCCACGGCCTCGGGTGTGAACCATGCCTTGTTTTCGGCCAGCCATTTTTCAATCGCGGCGGCTGCGTTTTCGGACAAGCTGCGCATCTGTTGTTCGCGGGTCTTCGTCAGGCCCGACCCGACAAGGGTTTTGCCGGATGCCGATTCGAATATCGTGAGTTTCTTGGTTTCGGCATTAACCGTGCGCTGCACCGCGTCATCCCAAACATCGACAGAGATCACCAGAACAGATTTGGGGCTTAGCACCAAAGGCACGCCCGGAACCGCAAGGGCATAGGCATTCACGCCAACGCCGATGTGATAAAGCTTTTCACCGTCATAGCGGCCGATGCGCCGGGCGATTTCTTCCTTCAGCACCGCTTCCCATTCGTCGGGGGTGGCGGTGCGGGTCGGGCCTGCGGTTTCGGCATTGTCGGCGACAACAATATTGAAGCCAAGGCGGAAATCCCCAATCGGCTTGGGGGGCTTGCCAAGGTCGTTGCCCGCACAGCCCGCCAACAGACTGCCCGCCAACAAAAAGCCCGACACGAATGCCGCTTTGCGCAAGAATACCACCATGATCTGCCCCCTTGTTTGCCCATGCAATACCCGACAGGTGCTGCGCGGGCAATGGTGTCGCATTGACAGGGCCGGTCCGCGCCCTAACTTGAGTGAGGGAGGGGCCAAGATCAATGGATACCGACAGCCCGCGCGAAATGCCCGTTCAGGTGCCGCTGCACACCAAGGCGAAAGGCGTGTGGGACAGCTTTGTAACCGCGCGCCGCAATGTGCTTGAACTGATCCCCGAGGTGGCGACGCGCCAGCCGATCATTTCGGGGCGCACTGTCAAACGCTGGCACATGGTCATGGATCCGGGCGCCAACCGGCAGATTTTGAAAGACCGGATCGAGAATTATCCAAAATCGGATGTGACCAAGATGATCTTGGCACCGGCGATTGGCGATAGTCTGTTCATTGCCGAAAATGCGCATTGGCATTGGCAAAGACGCGCGGCAGCACCTGCGTTTTCTTTGCGCAATGTTCAGGCCTTGGCCCCGGTGATGACCGCGGCGGCGACACGAGCGGCGGCGCGGGTCGCCAAAGGTGCGGGCGGCCGGGTTGATCTGTTTGCGGAAATGGTGGCGACCACCTTCGAGGTTATCTCTGATGTGACCTTCTCAGGCGATGAGGCCTTCGACCGCGACGCTGTGCACCGCGCAATTGATGCCTATATCGCCTCGACCGCGCGGGTGTCGTTTCTGGATGTATTGGGCGCGCCCGCGTGGGTGCCGCGCCCGTCACGGATGCTCAATGCGCCTGCGATGCGGCAGATGAAGGCAATGGCCGACCGGGCGATTGAACATCGCCGTGGTGCAGGGCCGCGACCTGTGCCCGATCTGCTAGACCTCTTGCTTGAAGGAGAGGACCCCGAGACCAAAAGGCGCATGAACACAGCCGAACTGCGCGATAACCTTTTGACCTTCATCGTTGCGGGGCATGAGACCACGGCACTGACGCTGGCCTGGGCGCTTTACCTCTGCGCCTTTGATCCGGGCGTGCAGGACCGCGCCCGGGCCGAAGCGCAGGCCGCCCTCGGCGACCGTTCTGCGACAGTGGCCGATCTGCCCAACCTGACCTATTGTCGGCAGGTCGTGGATGAAACATTGCGACTTTATCCGCCTGCGGCCTTCTTGTCGCGCACAGCAAAGGCGGTTGATACGCTTTGCGGGCGGGATGTGCGCCCCGGCGATACGTTGATGCTGCCGATCTATGCCTTGCACCGCAGCCATGCACTTTGGCCAGATCCCCATCGTTTTGACCCCGACCGCTTCGTTGATCCCAAATCCGTTGATCGCTTTGCCTATCTGCCCTTTGGCGGTGGGCCACGCATATGCATTGGCGCGTCATTCGCGTTGCAAGAGGCAGTGATCATCCTCGCGACACTTCTTGCGCGGTTCCGGTTTGTGCGTGTGGAAGGGCACGATCCCAAACCGGTGCTGATACTGACGTTGCGTCCCGAAGGCGGTGTCTTGCTGGATGTCACTGAAATCTGACGTTTTCGCGAAATTTTTCCCGCTGGCAGCGGGAACCGGCTAGTCTATTTTTGAGCAAAGGTCTGAGGAGGGCTGTTATGAGTTTGATGGGAACATTGGCCAAGGTGGCGATCGGTATCGTTGTGGCCAAAAGCGTGGGCGGAATGCTGAACAAGGGCGGCGGCGGTGCCGGGCGCACAGGGGGCACTGCGGGGGCAGGTGGTTCTGTCGGCAGCGATGGACGTTTTGGCGGGCCACAGTCGCCGGGTCGCAAGACGGGTCTGGAAGACATCATGGGTGATGTCTTCAAAGGCGCACCAAGCAGCACGACCACAACGCGCATGCCGCAAGAAGACCCTTTCGGCAAGCCGTTCGATCCGGTCGTGGCGAACGAACCCGGCGCATCGCGCGGCGGTGGTTTGGGTGATCTGTTCGAACAGCTGGGCGGCGGCGCCGGGCGTTCGGGCGGAACAGGGCAAAGCGGCGGATTGGGTGACATCTTAGGGCAATTGACCAGGGGCGGATCCGGGGCGCCGGGCGGCTTGGGCGATTTGCTGGGTGGTTTGGTGGCGGGGGCGGCTGGGGGCCGTGCCACGGGCGGTCAGACAAAGGACTTTGGCGATATGCTGAACGACGCTTTTGGCAAGGGAGGGGAGCCGGACTTGCCCCCCGCACCCGAACATGAGGCCGCCGCCGGGTTGATATTGCGTGCGATGATACAGGCCGCCAAATCCGACGGGCGCATTGATGCGGCCGAGAAGAAGAAGTTGATGAGCAATCTGTCCGATGCAACGCCCGCAGAGATGGAATTTGTGCAAGCCGAACTGCGTGCTCCCCTTGATGTGGCCGGGCTTTGCCGTCAGGTCCCCGCCGGACTTGAGGCGCAGATTTACGGCATGTCACTTATGGCGATTGATCTCGATAGCCGGGTAGAGGCGGAATATCTGCATCAGCTTGCGGGCGGGTTGAACCTGAATAAGCAGGTGGTCAATCAGATCCATGCGCAGATCGGGGTGGCACCGCTTTACCGCTAGATCGTCGGGGCCGGTGTCGGGTTGGCGGGCCGGTATCGGCTTTGGCCTGTCGTGGATTTGCGGGTGAAATTTATATCCGACAAAAACAATAAGAAATTGATTGACCGCAGATTGCTGCGCGCCTAGAAGGGCGGAAATTGCACAGCAAGGGTCAAGACGATGAGTGATTCTATCCAAAAGCCGGCACGTCATGTTCAGATGCGGGACTGGTCACGGCGCGCGATGGCTGGGGCCGCGGTCGGCCTTGCCGTGGTCGCACCGGCGCTTGCACAGGGTCAAATCGCTGCGGACGGGGGCGCGCAGCTGTGGCTGGCCAATGCCACGACCGAAGGTGGTGAAGGCGGGGAAAGCGGTGCAGCAGCCGTCGGTGTCGATGAAACCGCCGATCTTCTGGTGCGGCTGGGCAAGATCGAGGCGCATCTTCTGACCGGTATGGATCTGCTTCGGGCAGG
>JBATTI010000285.1:0-9840 GCA_049670445.1 Albidovulum sp.
CGACAGACCAAATTGTGCTAAGAGAGCGGCCGATGCTTTCAGCAAAAGCGTGGAATAGACCCGATCGAGATCATGCGTTTGTCGAGCAAGGCAACCCCGGAAGACTTCCTCTTGCCCCCAAGACCGAGCGCGCCCAGCCGTTTCAAAGCCAGATCCTGGTGCACTAGCCGGGCATCCTTGGCAATTCGGGCGCAGTGTGGCAGCACTTACCTATGATCACCACATCCCTTGGGATGCCATCATTCGAAAGCGTCGCCATGAAAGTAGACATTGGGCCAATGGGGCATGTCCTTGCGGCCGAAGACCTTGGGCCGCTGTTGCGCGTTGACCCCGCATTGGTGCAAGGCCTGATGGCCAGTGGCGCCATCACCAGCCAGTTCGAAAAGGGTGTGGGCGCGGATGAGGGCCGGTTTCGACTGACGTTCTGGCATGGGAAGCTGCGCGTCAGGCTCACCTGTGCCGAAGATGGGACAGTGCTGTCGCGTATCCGTCACGAGACGACCCGCTGACGCGGTGCTTTGCAAAGACAATGCGCAAATGGTCAGGCCCGCGTAGCTTTACGCGGGCCAATTAGGGTCTGTCGATCGGACGGCGGAGCCCCTGCCGGGTTTCAGATCCGGTCAGGTTTGTAGGGCCTTTTGTTCATCCGCCTTTTGCCGGATCATCACCCTGCGCGACATCAACGAAGCAGTGATGACTCCAATTGTTACAATGCCGATCATGATGGTGGAAAGGGCGTTGATCTCGGGGCTGACGCCAAGGCGCACCGCGCTGAAAATCTTGATCGGCAAGGTGGTCGAAGACGGACCCGAGGTAAAGGACGCGATCACCAGATCATCAAGCGACAGTGTGAAGGCCAGCAGCCAGCCAGAGATGACCGCAGGTGCAATGATCGGCAATGTCACGCTGCGGAAGGCATCGAAGGGTGTGCAGCCCAGATCAAGTGCTGCCTCTTCCAGTGACTTGTCGAAGGTGATCAAGCGCGAAGTGACAACAACCGAAACGTAACACATCGAAAACGTCGTATGCGCCAGCACGATTGTCAAAACTCCCCGGTCCAGATCAATGGCGATGAAGAACAACAGCAGCGCCAGACCGGTGATCACTTCGGGCATGACCAGCGGCGCATAAATCATCCCCGAAAACAGCCCCCGCCCGGTAAACCGGCCGGACCGCACCATGACATATGCGGCCATTGTGCCCAGAATCGTGGCCAAGGTTGACGACCAGAACCCCACCTTGAGGGTGACCCAGGCGGCGGACAGAAAGGCCTCGTTGTGCAACAGCTCTCCGTACCATTTGGTCGAAAATCCGGCCCATACCGTGACCAGCCGCGATTCGTTGAAGCTGTAGATCACAAGGATCAGCATCGGCAGGTACAAAAAGGCAAAACCAAGGGTGAGTGAGGTGGCGTTAAACCACGAAAAACGACTTTGGTTCATCCCTCCAACTCCCTTTGTTTTTGTTCATTGCGCTGGAACAGCATGATCGGAACCACCAGAATCAGCAGCAAGATAACGGCGACCGCCGAAGCAACCGGCCAATCGCGGTTGGAGAAGAATTCTTCCCACAAGACCTTGCCGATCATGATGGTTTTGGAGCCACCCAAAAGCGAGGGGATAACAAATTCGCCCAAGGCGGGAATGAACACCAAAAAACATCCGGCAATGACCCCCGGCTTCGACAAGGGTGCCGTTACAAGCCAAAACGCCGAGATCGCCGAACACCCCAGATCTTCTGCCGCTTCAATCAGCGAGCCGTCCATTTTTTCCAGCGCCGCATAAATCGGTAGGATCATGAATGGCAGATAGGTGTAAACGATACCGATATAGACGGCCCAATTGGTGTTTAAGATGATCAACGGCGTGTCGATAACGCCGATCCACAACAAGAGCTGGTTCAACAGCCCCTCTTGGCTGAGGATCCCCATCCAGGCGTAGACCCGTATCAGAAAGCTGGTCCAGAACGGCAAGATCACCAGCATCATCAGGGTCGGACGCCAATGCTCTGGCGATTTGGCCATCGCAAAGGCAATCGGATATCCGACAAGCAAGGTTGCAAAGGTCGAGATGAACGCGATCTTGAGGCTCGACATATAGGCGAGGAAATAGAGGCTGTCCTCGGTCAGAAAGACGAAATTCTCAAGGTCGAGCTTACTGAAATACTCTGTCAGCCCGGCCCAGCCAGCCGACAGGTCCAGCTTGGGCGTATAGGGTGGGATCGACAGGGCGATGTCCGAAAGCGAAATTTTCAACACAATGCCGAAAGGGATCAAGAACAAGACCGCCAACCAGGCATAGGGCACGAAAATCAGGAATCTGCGACGAAGATTCATATCTACACCCCTATACTGTCAGGACGATGCCGGCGGTATCGGTCCACGACAACCATACCTCATCATCCCAGGTATAATTGCGCCGGGCGATCCGGCGGTTGTTGGTTGCCTGCGCCTTGAAAATTTCGCCCGAGGGCAGTTCGACGTGATAGGTCGAAATATTCCCCAGATAGGCGATATCAAGAATCTTACCCTGAATGGTATTGGCCATATCTGCCGGGCGCTCGGTCGTAATCGCTACTTTTTCGGGACGGATGGCAAAGGTCACTTCGGTTCCGGGGGCCAACGGCGTGGCGAGGGTGCCGATAATGGGGGGCTGCCCCTCGGCCCAATGGATTTCCATCTTATCGTCGGTTCCGGCATGTGCCTTGCCCCGGATCAAATTCACATCACCAATGAAGTCTGCGACATAGACCGAATTGGGGGTTTCATAGATGCGGTCGGGGGTGGCGACCTGAACGATCCGCCCCTGATCCATCACCGCCACGCGGCTGGCAACCGTCATCGCCTCTTCCTGGTCGTGGGTAACGATCACAAAGGTTGTACCGGTCTTTTCTTGAATATCCATCAACTCAAACTGCGTTTCATTGCGCAGCTTTTTATCCAATGCGCCAAGCGGTTCATCCAGCAACAGCAGTTTGGGCGCCTTGGCCAGTGACCGGGCGAGGGCCACGCGCTGGCGCTGACCGCCGGAAATCTGGTGCGGTTTGCGTTTAGCGAAAGGCATCAACTGGGTCAGGCGCAGCATCTCTTCGACCCGGCCCGGAATATCGGCCTTGTCCATGGTGGATCGGCGCAGACCAAAGGCGATATTGTCAAAAACCGTCAGATGGGGAAACAAGGCGTAGGATTGGAACATCATGTTCACCGCGCGCTTGTTCGGCGGCACGGCGCCAATATCCTTGTTTTCCAACAAGATACTGCCTTCGGTCGCAGATTCGAACCCAGCCAGCATCCGCATCAGGGTGGTTTTGCCACAGCCCGAGGGGCCCAAAAGGGCGAAAAATTCGCGACGATAAATATCAAGCGACAGATCATCGATCGCTGTAAAACTACCGAATCGTTTGGTTACATTCTTGAACCGGATGATCGGTTCCTCGCTTGGATCGTTCCAAGGCTCGAACACTTCGCGTGATGGCTGTCGCGTCATAATACCCTACCATTTTTATGAAGAACCCGCGCCTGGACTCAGGCGCGGGTAACGACCACATCAAATCAGGTACCGGATTTGATCCGGGTCCACAGGCGCGTTACCACGCGCTGAACCTTCGCATCATAGGGACTGGTTGTGTAAAGGTTAGCCAAAGTTTCCGCATCCGGATAGATGGCCGGATCACCGATCACATCCTCAATCAGCATCTCCTGCGATGCCTTATTGCCATTGGCATAGTACACATAGTTCGACGCATCGGCCATGTTTTGGGCATCAAGGATGAAGTTCAGGAACTTATGCGCCCCGGTCGGGTTCGGCGCATCAACCGGAATGGCCATCTGGTCAAACCACATCAGGGCACCCTCGGTCGGGGCGTTATAGGCAATCTCAACCCCATTGTCCGCCTCGGCGGCGCGGTCACGTGCCTGAAGAATATCGCCAGACCAGCCAAAGGCCACGCAGATATCGCCATTGGCCAAGGCATTGATATATTCGGAGCTGTTGAACTTGGCGATATAGGGCCGGACTGCGGCCAGCACAGGCTCGGCAAGCGCGATCACGTCGGGGTCTTGGCTATCGGGGTTTTCGCCCAGATATTTCAGCGCGGCGGGAATCATTTCGGCAGGAGCGTCAAGGAAATAGACGCCGCATGAAGCCAGTTTTTCCATGTTTGCCGGATCAAAGACCAAGGCAAGCGAGTTGATCGGCGCATCGTCCCCAAGAACTTCTGTCACACGGCCAAGGTTTACCCCAATACCGGTGGTGCCCCACATATAGTTGATGGAATAGGCGTTGTCGGGGTCATATTGTGCGGTGCGGTCAAGGATAACATCCCACAGATTGCCGGCATTCGGCAGCTGCGCCATGTCAAGCTTTTGGAAAGCGCCAGCGCTCACCTGCCGCTGCAAGAATGTGCCCGATGGAACAACCACATCATAGCCCGAGCCGCCCGCAAGCATCTTGGTTTCCAAGACTTCGTTCGAATCAAAAACGTCGTAGATAAGGTTGATGCCGGTTTCTGTTTGGAATTTTTCCAGCAGGGCTTCATCGATATAGTCTGACCAATTGTAGACCCGAACTTCTTCGGCTGACGCAATGCTGGCGGTAAATGCCGCGGCAAAAGCGATTCCGAATGTTGATGCTTTATTTTTCAAGTGGACTCTCCCTGTTGTGCAAAGTGTTTGAACTTTGATCTGATAATATGATCATATTTTTCCTCTGTATGCAATAAATTGAGTCAGTTGTAAAACATTTGTCAGAATTGTCGTGCAGAGAATTGGCTTTCGCCCATCAACCATGCAGCAGACCATGCAAGGTCCGGGCATCTGCGACAGAGGTCCTATCGCGCGCCGTCGCCGCCCTGAGCCGCAAGAATCCGGCCGGTGCAGTCGCCAAAGCCTATCTGGTAGCCCTTGCCCTTGGCCTGTCCGCGCAGCACCAATGTATCGCCATCCTCAATAAAGCTGCGGATTTCGCCGGTATCAAGTGTCAGCGGCTCTTTCCCGCCCCACGAAAGCTCAAGCAGCGACCCCCGATTTTCACGCTTTGGCCCCGAGATCGTACCTGAACCCAAAAGATCCCCCACCCGCATCGGACATCCGCTGCTGGTGTGATGGGCAAGTTGCTGGGCGGCGGAATAATACATCTCGCGGTAATTGGTGCGGCAAATCACCGTCTCGGAACCCGCATCGGGCGTCAACCCGACCTCAAGATCAATGTCGTAAAGCATCGGCCCCGGTTCGGCGAGATAGGGCAAAAGCGGCTGTTCGCGGTGCGGCGTTGGCACCCGAAACGGCGCCAGCGCCGCTGTTGTCACTATCCAGGGGCTGATCGAGGTTGCGGTGGCCTTGGCCTGAAACGGGCCCAGTGGCTGGTATTCCCATGCCTGAATGTCGCGCGCCGACCAGTCATTCAAAAGGACATAGCCGAAGATGCTATGAAACGCCTCGGCCACCGAAAGTGGCCGGTCCGAAGGGGTGCCAACGATTGCGCCCAATTCAAGCTCAATATCAAAGCGCTGTGATGGGCCAAAGTGCGGCACCGCGTCATCCGGCCCTTTCAACTGTCCGTGCGGGCGGGTGACCGGCGTGCCCGACACCACGACCGACGACGCCCGACCGTTGTAGCCGATGGGAATGTGCAGCCAATTTGTGGGCAGGGCGTTCTCGGCCCCTCTGAACATGGTGCCGACATTGGTGGCATGATGCCTGCTTGCATAGAAATCGGTGAATTCGGTTACAGTGAACGGCATATGCATCCGCGCATCGCCTTGCGCTGTCAAAAGTGCAGCAAGCCTGTCTTGCGCTTGGCTGTCGGCGGACAAAAGATCCGTCAAGCGGCGGCGCAGCTTTGCCCAGCTTTGCGTACCTAGCGCCATGAACGCGTTCCAGCTTCCGGTTTGCAACGCGCCGCCAAAATCGACAAAACCCCCGGCCTCCAGCGCGGCCAGATCAATGATATATCTACCGATGGCAACCCCGCAACGTGCAGTGCTGCCATCGGCAGAGAACATGCCGTAGGGCAGGTTGTTGAGGGGGAAGTCGCCTTCGGGATTATTGGCGCTTTCGACCCAGGACGGGATAAGTTCGGTCATGGCGTTTCTCCTGTGTCAGGTCGCATCGGGTCGGTTTTCGGGGCGCGCCGCGTCGAAGATCGGCAGAGCCAGACAGCGCGGTTGCCCAGCTCCAGCGCCGGGACAAGCCCAGCGGGTTGAGGGCAAAGAATGCCGAAGGTCCCTGCGCGCCGGTTGGATGGTTGACCGGCGCTGTCTCATAGGCAAGACCTTTGGTGGCGAATGAGATCCATAGCCGATAGGCGGCACCCGATCGCCAATACCCGTCAAGCCTTATTTCTTCCCCGGCGTGCCGTCGAATTTCTTTTCAAGCGACGTCCAGCAATCGATATAGTCATCTTGCAATGGCGCTTCCTTGCCGGCAAATGCGGTCAGATGCTGGGGAAAGCGGGTTTCGAACATGAACGACATCGTGTTGTCCAGTTTCGCGGGCCCAAGTTCGGAATTCGACGCGCCCTCAAACGCGTTCTTGTCGGGCCCATGCGGGATCATCATGTTGTGAAGTGATAGCCCGCCCGGCATAAAGCCCTGCGGTTTGGCATCGTATTGGCCGTAGATATTGCCCATCAGCTCGGACATGATGTTCTTGTGGTACCAGGGCGGGCGGAACGTTTCTTCCGCCACCATCCAGCGTTCGCGGAACAAAACGAAATCGATATTGGCGGTACCCGCCTGACCCGAGGGTGCGGTCAGAACCGTAAAGATCGAGGGATCCGGATGGTCGAACAAGATAGCACCTATCGGGCAGTAACTGCGCAGATCGTATTTCACCGGCGCGTAATTGCCATGCCATGCCACGACGTCCAAGGGAGAATGGCCGATCTTTGTCTCGTGAAACTGGCCGCACCATTTGATGGTGACGGTGGACGGTGCGTCGCGGTCTTCAAACGCCGCCACGGGTGTTTTGAAATCGCGGCGGTTGGCCATGCAATTGGCGCCAATCGGCCCCCGCCCCGGTAATTCAAATTTCTGGCCGTAGTTTTCGCAGATGAACCCGCGCGCGGGGCCATCCAGAACCTCGACCCGATACAGCAGGCCGCGCGGGATGATCGCGATCTCTTTTGGTTCCAGATCGATAATGCCAAGCTCTGTCGCGAACCGCAGCCTGCCTTCTTGCGGGACAATCAGCATTTCGCTGTCGGCCGAGAAAAAATAGGCGTCCTTCATGCTTTCGGTGACCAGATAGACATGGGTCGCCATGCCGACTTGGGTATTAACATCACCTGCGGTGGTCATGGTGCGCATGCCGGTCAGCCAGGTCAGCGGGGCGTCAGTATGCGGCACTGGATCCCATCGGTATTGCCCAAGCGAGGTCACGTCTTCGACGATGTTGGGCGCGCTTTTCCAGTAGGGCAGGTCGATTTTCATATAGCGGTGACTGTGCTTGACAGAGGGGCGAATGCGGTAGCACCAGGTCCGCTCATTCTGATGGCTCGGGGCCGTGAATGCCGTGCCGGAAAGCTGTTCGCCATAAAGACCATAGTTGCACTTTTGCGGGCTGTTCATGCCTTGGGGCAGCGCGCCCGGCAGGGCTTCCGTCTCAAAATCATTTCCAAATCCGGGCATATAACCGGGGGTTATCGTCGCACCATCTGCCTGGATCAATTTCGACCTTTCCGCGACATTCATATCCGTCACCTCTGCCGTTAATCGTTGCAATTGCATCAAGTTAATCGTTGCATTTGCAACGAAAGTCAATATCATTTCACTCGCAACGATCATGGAGGCCAATGGTGCCCACAAAACCTTTCCAGCTGTCGGACTTCTTGCCCTACCAACTGTCGGTGCTGTCTGAACGTGTCAGCCGCCGCCTGTCGGTGGAATATGAAAAGACCCACGGCCTGTCCGTCGCGGAATGGCGTGTGCTTGTGCATTTGGGGCAGTGTGGAACGGTATCGGTCCGCGACATCCACAATTGTGTGAATATGGAGAAATCCCGCGTAAGCCGCGCAGTATCGCGCATGGAGGCGACAGGCCTATTGCAAAAACTGCCGGGCGCTGTGGACGGCAGGCTTGTCGAGATCACCCTGACTGTTGCTGGCCATCGCGCTTTGAGTGAAATTTTGCCTGTCGCAATCGCCGTAGAGTCGCGGCTGCGTACCTCGGTGACAAGCGAACAGCTAAAGACGTTCAGTCAGGTCATGGAAGATCTGCATGCCGCGCTGGATGCGGACCCCGATGCCAGGCCCAGATCACGGATGGCTAATGAAGGGCGCTAACCGGATTGATCAGGCAATCACCCTATTTGCCGAAGCCCGCTTACGGTTCTGATGTGGGATTGTAGTCCGGAAGCTGCATCAATGCGGTGCGCAGCGCCTCGCCCCAGCCATCCGAAATTGACTGAAAATAGGCATCGTCAGCCTCAATCCTTATCTTATCGCGCACATCAAGGCTGGCGCTTTCATAGATCAAGATATCCAGCGGCAAACCCACGGACAAATTCGCCTTGATGGTCGAATCGAATGAGACCATCAGCAGCTTTATAGCCTCTTCAAAGCTCATATCGGCGTCGTAGGCCCGCACAAGGATGGGCTTGCCATATTTGGTTTCCCCAATCTGGAAAAACGGCGCGTCATCGGTGACCTCGATGAAGTTACCTTCGGGGTAGATCAGAAACATGGTCGGGTCGCCGCCATTGATCTGGCCGCCCAGAATGACCGAGGCTTTGAATTTCGAGCTGGCGTCTTGGCCGTCAGCGCCGCTTTCCGCTATCACCTCTTTCAGTGTTGACCCAACCAGACGGGCCACCTGAAACATCGTCGGCTGCGCAAGGATGGTGGGGTTGCGATCTGACGGGGCCTTTGACCGTTCTTCCAGCACACTGATAAGGGCCTGAGTGGTGGCAAGATTGCCCGCGGTCATCAAGGTGATGACGCGATCACCCGGAATGTTCCAAACGAACAGCTTTTTTGTAACCGAGAAGTTGTCCAGCCCGGCGTTGGTGCGGGTGTCAGACATGAACACAAGGCCCTTGTTCAAGCGAAGGCCAATGCAATAGGTCATCTAATCTGTCCAAATGAGGGCGGGCGCCGATACCGTTGCCGACATCGGCCTGTCTATTGCTGAATCTGAAGCGATACAATCATCGATTCTGCGCCACTGCCTAAACGCATCCCGGAAATCGGCGCGGCATCGCGCGAATCCCGCCCAGTAGCAATTCGCACATAGCGTTCATCGGGCGATATTCCGTTTGATACGTCAAACCCGACCCATCCCAATTCCTCGATATGGGCTTCGGCCCATGCGTGGCTAGCATCTTGGTTGATGCGGTCGTTCATCATCAGATAGCCGCTGACGTAGCGCGCCGGGATGTCCATATGCCGCGCGGCGGCAACGAAAATCTGCGCATGGTCCTGGCACACACCTCCCCCGGCGATCAGAGCCTCTTCGGCCGGGGTTCCGGCAAAGGTTGTGGCCTGACCGTAAGGCACGGCCTCAAGGATTGCGCCCGACAGGTCATGAAGCCGCCCAAGCACATCCTTCTTCGAACTCAGGCGCCTGGCAAGCTTTTGAATACCCCGTCCCGCCAATGTGCGCGGCGTGCTTTGGGTGTAGTGCCACAACGGGGCTGCCCCATATATCTTACCAAAAACACCGTCCGAATTATGGGTCTCAACCTCGCCACAGACGGTCACATCAACCTGTTTCGCCCCCGGATCGGCCTGCACCAGCAAGTTGTGGTTGTCATATTGATCCTTGAACGACAGCTCGCGAACCCCGCCCTTGATATCAACCTGCCAGCTATGAACCGTCTGATGCGGGTTGCTGATCGGCGTCAGG
>JBATTI010000286.1:0-3583 GCA_049670445.1 Albidovulum sp.
CTCTTCGCACCGCGCCGGGGCATAAAGCCAGCGGCCTGATGCTTCAGGCCCTTTCCGCGCCCGCAGCGGGGCGTTAGTCTGCCACCATGCACGCCAATCTTGATGCCATATTCGCAGCCCTTGCCGATCCGACCCGCCGGGCGATCCTGACCATGCTTTTGGAAGATGACATGGCCGTCACCGACGTGGCCGAGCCGTTCCAGATGTCGCTTGCGGCGATCTCAAAGCACCTCAAGGTGCTGGCCGAGGCGGGGCTGATCGCACAAGAACGGCGCGGCCGGGTGATCTGGTGCAAGCTTGACCCCGGCGCGATGCGGGCCGCGACCGTATGGATACAGGGGTTTGGGCTTTTCGAGGCCGTCGATCTGGATGCGTTTGAGCGATTTCTGGAAGGCGAAGTCGGCAGCTGACGCCAAGGCGCTAATCCTGCACCAGCATCGCCAGCGCCGCGATGGTGGCAGCAACCCCAAGCAGCACCAGCCCGCTTGGCACCGGATTGCCCAGAGCAATTTCCCACAAGATCACCCATGACGGGGTCAGATAGGTATAGGCCATGACCTTGGAGGCCGGCAGGCGCAGCGCCGCATATTGCAACAAAACGAAGGTGATCGCGGTCGCAAAGATGACGGTATAGGCAAGCGTGACCCAGACGATGGCAGGCAGATCACCCCAATCGGTTGCGGCAATGTCGGACCAGCCCCACAAGACCAACAGGATGCAGCCGGTCACAAGGACCCCAAAGGAAAAGACCACCGGGCTTTCACCTTGGTGCAGCTTGCGCACCAGAGGCGTGTAAAGGGCATGGGCGATGCAGCCCCAGAAATAGATAACCTCGCCCGCGCCGACCTGAAATTGCAGCAATGCCGCGATATCGGCGCGAAAGATCACCCAGACCGCGCCCGCCCCGCCGATGGTCAGGGCAAGGGCCATGCGCGCGGTGGTGATCTGGCGCAACAAAAGCCAGCCAAAACCCGCTGAAAGGATCGGGGTCAGGGTGAAGACGGCGGCGGTGGATACCGGCGGCGCGGTTTTGAGCCCCTCAAACATCAAGACGAAATAGCTTGCAAGGCAAAGACCCAACAGCCCGTAGCGCCAGGGCGCCTTGCCGTCGCCCGCCTGAAACGCCCCGGTGGCAAGGGCGGCCCCGCCCACCAAGGCGGCGGCGGCCAGGAACCGGAGTGCCGTGAAGGCCGTGGGCGAAATCAGATTAGCCATCAGGCTGCCCAGCGAAAATGACCCCGAGATCATGGCCGAAAAGCCAAGCATCGCCAAATGGCCGCGCAAAGCGGGTGCCATCAGTCGGCCAATGCCGATTGCGCGCTTTCCTTCAACGCGGTCAAGAACAGCTGAACCTTGGGGCTGCGGTGCAGATCGACATGGGTGACAAGCCATAAAGGCACGTCCCAATCCACGCAGGGCGCCATCACCTCAACCAGATCAGCGCGGTGACGGGCGATGATGACCGGCAAGAACCCGATCCCAACCCCCGCCAAAATGGCATCAAGCCGCGCTTCGGCGTCATTGGTGCGAAAGACGATGGCCTCTGCGGGCACCCTGCCTGCCAGCCACCGGTGAAACGGCGCGCGCGCCTCGGGCACGTCAGGCCCGACAAAGCGGTGGCGGGGCAGATCGGCTTCATCCACCACGCGGCAGGCCCCATCCGCGTAGGGTTTACCGGCATATAGCGCCACACGCTGGCTTATCAGGGGCTGCACGACATAATCGGGATCTTGTGGTTTCTCGCCGCCACGGATCGCGGCATGCGCCTCGCCATATTCAAGACGAAAGAGCCGCACATCGGTAAGATAGCGCATCCGAAGTTCAGGGTAATCACGGCCAAGCTGCGCCAGGACCGGGGTCACCAGCCCCGAAAGGCCGGGCAGCGAGGTGACCACCAATTCACCCGAAATGCCTTCGCCAGCCCCGCTGATGCGGGCGGCAAGCTGCGAGAATTTATCTTCGGCCATACCGGCCACGGCCAGCAATTCCTGCCCCGCCTCGGTGGCGGTGTAACCGCGCGCGTGGCGCTGAAAAAGCTTGGTGCCAAGGCGGACCTCCAGCGCATCAATATGGCGGATCACCGTGGCATGGTGAACGCCCAGCACCTCTGCCGCCCCCGACACCGTACCCAGGCGCGCAACCTGAAAGGCCGTGCGAATTTCATCCCAGTTGTCAAAGCTCATCTATGTGCACCTGCAAACATGTTGGCTGCATTTCGGCCCATTGCGTTCAAAAATGCAATAGCCATTTTGAGGGCGAAGAGAGATTTCGCACAATCAAGGAGAAATGCGATGACCAAGGTTTTACGGATAGACAGTTCGATCAAGGGCGCAGCCTCGGTAACCCGCAAACTGACGGATACTCTGGTGGCAAGGCTGGGCAACCCCGAGGTGACCTTGCGCGACACGCAAGATATCGCGCTGATTGATGGCGCATGGGTCGGGGCCGCCTATACGCCCCGTGAAAACCGCACAGCGGCGCAAGACGCCACCTTGGCACAATCAGACAAGCTGATCGCCGAATTGCGCGCAGCCGATGCGATTGTGATCGGCATGCCGGTCTATAATTTCGGCATCAGCGGCCCCTTGAAGGCCTGGATCGACCAGATCTGCCGGGTGAATGAAACCTTTGCCTATTCCGAAGGCGGCCCCAAAGGCCTGCTGGCCGACAAGCCGGTCTATGTGGCCTATGCGTCGGGCGGGGTGCCGATGGGATCGGGCTATGATTTCGCCTCGGGCTATTTGCGCCAGGTCTTGGGCTTTGTCGGCCTGACCAATGTGGCTTTCGTTGCTGCCGAAGGCGTTGCGGCGGATGAAGCGGCCGCACTGACACGCGCCGAAAGTGCCATCGCGGCATTGGCCGCCTAAGGCCGCTATGACGACATGCGGTCAGGGCGGGCAATAGCCAGCCTGCGTCCTGTCACAGGTTGAATTTCCGCTTTGAGCCCAACTCAGTTATTGTGATTTTGTGCTGCGTGCGCTCGCAGCGTGAAATATGCGGCATGAGCGTAAAACTGCATGCCGCCCGGCAGCACAAGAAGCGGCCATTCGCGCAAGTCGCAGCATTGAACGGACGCCGAATTTACAGGTTGCGGGACTTAACGCACTTTCATTGCATCTCGTTTGAACGCTGCCAAATTGCGCATAGCAGACCATCAATTTTGAATGCTCTAAAGCACTTCTTGGAATACCTGAGGCATCGCTTGTCACTTAACTCGCCCAAAATCTTTGATTTCAGGCAGCGTTAAGTGATTCAGGTTTTTCCGAAAGTGCACTAACCTCCGGCAAGGCCAGTGGCCACTGACGAAAGAAACCGATGTTGACTGCCCCATTCAACATCGGCGACCATGTGCTTTTGCGGCCCTCATCCTATCGTTTGTCTCGATGCATGGTCTAAATTACGTAACACTGATTACCAATAAGACGGTAATCCAAAAGTCTGTCCGTTACACCAAGCGCACAGCTTGGCGGATGCCGCAGCACGTTCAGACTTATCCCATCGGGTACAGCCGTTGCGGCGGCAGGTGCACTGCTATTGAATCGCCAAGTGAAATCAACCCTTCGCGCTCCACCCAGGCCACGAC
>JBATTI010000287.1:0-2503 GCA_049670445.1 Albidovulum sp.
TAAGCTTTGGAATTCCCTTGAAAACCCTTAATATGCGGTTAACAGGAATTACTTTTCCACGTGTTTTCAGTTACTTGAAAATATTTTCACTGTGAAACGCCCCCCCCTTGAACCGTGAACCGCCTCAGTCCAAAGGCTGTGCTTTTTCCACCAGCCTCGCGAAGAAACTCGCCCCCACCGGGGCAAGATCATCGTTGAAATCATAGGCCGGATGATGAAGCCCCGCCCCCGGACCGGCCCCCAAAAACAGATAGGCCCCGGGCCGCGCTTCCAGCATATATGAGAAATCTTCCGACCCCATCTCGCGCCCAGCGCGCGCATCAACCGCCGCCTCGCCCGCGATCTCGGCGGCGACACTGGCGGCAAAATCGGCCTCATCGGGGTGGTTGATCGTGGCCGGATAGCCCCAGTCGTAGTCAATCGTGGCCGTCACCCCATAGGCTGCGGCATGGCCCGCGATGATCTCGTGGACACGCTGTTTGAGCAGGGCGCGCACATCGGGTTTGAAGGCGCGGATCGTGGCGCAAAACATCGCCTCTTCGGGGATGATATTGCTGGCCGTGCCGGTGTGGATCTGGGTGACGGAAATCACCGCCTCATCCATCGCATAGACATTGCGCGACAAGATCGTCTGAAGCGCGCTGACCATGCCCACCACGGCCACGACCGGATCGACGCATTCATGCGGCATCGCGCCGTGCCCGCCCTTTCCGGTCACGTGAACCGTTGCCGTATCGACCGAGGCCATCAAAGCGCCGGGGGTGGTGCGGAAATGGCCGAACGCGACATTCGGGGCATTGTGGATGCCGTAGACCTGGGTGATCCCGAAGCGGTCCATGACACCTTCTTTCACCATCACCTGACCGCCGCCGCCCTCTTCCTCGGCGGGTTGGAACAGCAGCGCCACGCGACCCTTGAAGCGCCGTGTCTCGGCCAGATATTTGGCCGCCCCCAACAGCATGGTTGTATGGCCATCATGACCACAAGCATGCATCTTGCCCGGGTGAGTTGAGGCATAATCAACCCCCGTTGCCTCGGGGATTGCCAGCGCATCCATATCCGCGCGCAACCCAATCGTCGGCCCGGCGCCCTGCCCGTTGATGATCGCCACAATCCCGCTTTGCGCGATACCTTCATGGATCTCGTCCACACCGAATTCGCGCAAGGTTCCGGCGACGAATGAGGCGGTCAAGGGCAGATCAAAGGCCAGCTCCGGGATCGTGTGCAGGTGCTGACGCCATTCTTTCATCTCGGGGGCGAAATCGGCGATACGGTTCAAGACGGGCATGTGGACTCTCGGGGGTTGATGCGGATAGTGCCTAGATGACGCCAGTTTGGGGGAAATCACAATGGCCACAGATCTCAGCCAATCCGACGCGCTTGTTCACGATCCCGATGGCGGTCTTCCCCGGCTGTTGGAGATCATGGCGCGGCTGCGCGACCCCAAAACCGGCTGCCCCTGGGATATCGAGCAAAACTTCAAGACCATCGCCCCCTATACGATTGAAGAGGCGCATGAGGTTGCCGATGCGATTGAGCGCGAGGCCTGGGATGAGCTGGAGGGAGAGCTGGGCGATCTTTTGCTGCAAACCGTCTATCACGCCCAGATGGGTGCAGAGGCGGGGCATTTCAGCTTCGACAGCATCGCGCGCGCAATTTCCAACAAGATGGTCGCCCGTCATCCGCATGTCTTCGGCAGTGAAAGCCGCGACAAATCGGCAGCACAGCAGACGCAGGACTGGGAACGGCTGAAGGCCGCAGAGCGCGCCCAAAAGGCCGAAGGCGGCGCCTTGGACGGTGTGGCGCTTGGCCTGCCTGCCCTGACTCGCGCCATCAAGCTGCAAAACCGCGCCGCCCGCGTGGGCTTTGACTGGCCCTCGACCGATGAGGTGATCGACAAGATCACCGAAGAGGCCCGCGAATTGAACGAGGCGCGCGCCGGGTTGAGTGAGGCCGAGGTTTTTGAGGAATTCGGCGATCTCTTGTTTGTCGTGACCAACCTTGCCCGCCACCTCAAAATCGACCCCGAAGCCGCGCTGCGGGCTGCCAACACCAAATTCACCCGCCGTTTTCGCGGTATCGAAGCCGCCCTTGCACAAGCCGGAAAAACCCCCGCCGATAGTGATCTTGCAGAAATGGATGCGCTGTGGGACCGGGTCAAGGAAGCCGAGAAATCTGCCAAATCGTAATCCCGAAAGGTTATCGCCACGACCTTGGCTTGCCTTTGGTCTTGAAATGCGGTCTTCGCGGCACTTCTCCTGCGCGGCATTGCCATGTGCGATTGCCTGAAATGAAGGCACTTTCCGGCAGCGCGATTTCTGCGGTTGCCACAGCACCAGCATGATCTTCTGTGCGCTCTGACCTGCCAGATCGTTCGCGAAGACGGTAAGGGGGCCTCATGCGCGCATCATTTCTTGCGCTATAGACCCAACATCAAGCTGCGGTATTGCCACATGGGCGTTTCTTTTGCGCCCTTGCCCAAGCTGTGCTAACCCGATCTAGA
>JBATTI010000288.1:0-3704 GCA_049670445.1 Albidovulum sp.
AACCGCAAGGCAATCTTTTCCCATTCAAGTTTGGCCTGAGCTTCGGTGTCATATGACCCAAGCTGGACAAGTTGGGTGCCGGAGGCAACCACAGCCGCGTCCAGATCAACATGGGTTTGCGGCGCCATGGCTTCGACGACAGCCATGGCGGCGGCCTCGGCTATTTCATCCGCAATTGGACGTGCCTCGGGGCGGGGCGAAGAGGAAAGGCCGGGTATATCTGCGGAGATGGTTTCGCCAGGGGCTGGCATTTCGCCGCCCTCAGGCGTCGTGGCGGGCATCAGATCTGGCGTCACAATCGGTTCGACAACACCGTCCGGCAGCGGCTCATCCAGGCGGTCTTCGCGCGGGCGCAGGGCTGCGATCGTTTCGCTTGGTTGAACCAGTTGTTCGCCGGTATTCGCAACCGGATTGTCGGGGGCTGCAAGCGGCGTGCCAAGTGATGATTGCAGCGCATCAGAGATACCGTCTTCTGCCGACAACTCGGCCGGCTTCGGGGCCAGCATCAGCCGGTCGGCGGTTGGAGATGCCTCACCCAGTGCCGCGATTTCGTTGACGGCCATGCCTTGATGCTGGGCAAGTTCGCCGCCCGGGGCTTCATGGGCTATGCGCGCCGGGCCTTGCGGGGCTGCAATGGTTGGAATGCCGTGGATCTGGCGCATGGCAAGCTGATATGCCCAGACCCCAAGCCCAAGCACCAATGCGACAGATATCGCCGTCCCGGCCAGCCGCATAAGACCGCCCAAACCGGCGGTGCGCTGCGCTGTGCTGCGACCTTCGGGCTTGCTGGTAGCCCCGCTTAACCTGTCCATTTGCCAATCTGCCATGACCCGTCCTGCCCCAAGCCGAAACCGCCTGATACTGGCAGGTCCGATTTGTCTTTGCTCGTCCTCCGCCGGGCGCTTGTTGATCAGCGCATTTCCCGAGCCGGAGTAACACCAAGGATAGCAAGGCCTGCGGAAATAACAACGCCCGTCGCCCGTGCAAGGGCAATTTTCGCCTGACTTGTCTCGGCGTCGCCTTCTTGCACAAAGCGCAGCGATCCATCGTCATTGCCGCGGTTCCACAATGCATGCAGATCCGAGGAAAGCTCATAAAGGTAAAAGGCGATGCGGTGCGGCTCTTTCCCGCGTGCGGCAATTTCCACCAAGCGCGGCCATTCGGCAATTTTCTTGGCCAAAGCAACCTCTGCCTCATGCGTCAGGTTGCTTAGATCGGCTGCGATCAGCGTCTTGTCATCGGCCGCAATTCCCGCCTCTGCGGCCTTTCGAATGACCGACGATATGCGCGCATGGGCGTATTGCACATAGAAAACCGGGTTGTCCTTCGATTGCTCCAACACCTTGTCGAAATCAAAATCCAGGGTCGCATCGTTCTTGCGGGTCAGCATGATGAAACGGGTGACATCCTTGCCGGCCTGTTCAACAACATCGCGCAGCGTCACGAAGGTGCCTGCCCGTTTCGACATCTTGAATGGTTCGCCGTTTTTCCACAGCTTGACCAGTTGGATCAACTTGACCTCCAGCGGCACCTTGGCCCCCGAAAGTGCTGAAACCACCGCCTTGAGGCGTTTGACATAGCCGCCGTGATCGGCGCCAAGAACGTCGATCAAAAGGTCAAAGCCGCGTGTGATCTTATCGTAGTGATAGGCGATGTCGGGGGCGAAATAGGTCCATGACCCATCGGATTTCTGGACGGGGCGATCAACATCATCCCCATGTGCGGTCGAGCGGAACAAGGTTTGTTCACGCTCTTCCCAATCTTCGGGCAGCTTGCCTTTGGGCGGGTCCAGCTTGCCCTCATAAATCAGGCCCATCTTGCGCAAGGTATTGATTGCGCTTTCGATTTTCCCAGATCCGTATAGTGCCTTTTCCGATGAATAAATATCCATCGTGACCCCAAGCGACGCCAGATCATCGCGGATCATCTGCATCATGGCGAGGGTTGCAAATTCGCGGATCTCGGCCAGCCAGTACTGCTCGCCCTTATCAATGAAGCTGTCGCCGTATTTTTCCTTCAGCGCCGCCCCTACCGGAATCAGATAATCACCGGGGTAAAGCCCCTCGGCGATCTCGGGCGACAGGCCATGCGCTTCGCGGTACCGCTCATAGGCCGAACGGGCCAGGACATCGACCTGACCGCCACCATCGTTGATGTAGTATTCGCGGGTGACACCATAGCCCGCAAAATCCAGCAAACTTGCCAAGGCATCGCCAAAAACCGCGCCCCGAACATGGCCGACATGCATCGGCCCGGTCGGATTGGCCGAGACGAATTCGACATTGACCTTCAGCCCCTGCCCAAGGTCCGAGCGGCCAAAATCGGCGCCGTCCGTCAAGGCGGACCGGACGACAGTTTGCCAAAGCTCCGCTGCGAGATGCAGGTTCAGAAAGCCCGGGCCCGCAACTTCTGCGCGGATGATGCGCGCATCGTCGCCAAGCCGCGCCGCCAGCCCTTCAGCGATCAACCGCGGCGATTTGCCGGCGGGTTTGGCCAAGACCATTGCGGCATTGGTTGCCATGTCGCCATGACCGGCATCGCGTGGCGGCTCGACGGCGACCTGGGACATGTCCAGCCCGCTGGGCAGGTCTCCGGCAGAGACCATATCTTCTAGGCGCGCGATCACCAGATCACGGATGTTGGAAAATAGGTTCATTGCTTACCTCTTTGATCAACGTGCCATGCCAGAGGCCAGTTGCGCCGTCAATCCTTGGGTCGAGAATGTATCTGCGCGCCGCCCGCCCAAGGCGGGTCTGAAGGCGCGGCCTAGACCGCCAGATCCCCACGCGGCGCGTCCAACAGACCCGCAAGTCTGGCCAGAGCGTTGGTGAATTGCGCCTCTGGAATACCGCAAGCCAAAGCGATTCTGACGGCATTGGGGGCACGGCCATCTACCAGCGCATATTCGTCAGCCGAGCGGACCAGAACGCCGAGACTTTCCGCTTCGCGGATAAAGGTCGACGCACGCCAGCCGCTTGGCATCGGCAACCAGACGAAACTCAGCCCCCGTTGCCAGCGCAGATCGTGGCGGCCCAATATGTTCAGCGTCAGTTCCAGCCGCCGCTCAATCACCGCTTGCACCTTGGAGCGCAGCTTATGCGCCTCGCCCGACCGTAAAAGTGACAGCACCACATCCGTGACCAAACGCGGCAAGGAGAAATAATTGTGCTGTGCTGCAAGGCGCGCGGCCTCACCCAAGCCCGTTGGGGCCACGATCGCCCCAAACCGCAACCCGGCAGAGAGGGTCTTTGAAAGGCTCGAAATGTGCCAAACCCTGTCAGGGGCCAAGGCACGCAAAGAGGGCAAGGCGGATTCGGCCACCGAATAACATTCGTCCTCGATGATCTGCAGATCATGATGAACAGCGACTTCCACAATGGCCTGTCGCCGCTCAAGGCTCATCCGTGCTGTCGTTGGGTTTTGCGCTTCGGGTGTCACGCAGACCACGCGCCCGCCATAGCGGCGACACGCGGCATCGAGCGCCTCTGGCAACATGCCTTCGGCATCCAACATCACCGGCACCACCTCGCCCCGGTTCAACCGCACGGCCCGCCGAAAGCCGGGATAGGCCAATTCTTCGCAATAAATATGAGGTCGATCCCCGCGCAGACAACATTGCAAAGTAATGCCGATGCCGTTCTGGCCGCCAAGGGTCAGCGCAATGTCACCCGCACCATAGGGGCCGAGTTCACGCAATGACAACC
>JBATTI010000289.1:0-11371 GCA_049670445.1 Albidovulum sp.
GCAGCGGATATCGCGGGTCCGGTTTTGGCTCTGGGGCAATCGGCCGCTTGGGCACCCTCGCCCACGCGGGGGCCATGGGGCTGGCATCTTTGGTGGGCGCGCTGGGTGCTGTCGTCCTTGGGCTGGATCGTCACCGCCCTTGGCGCTGCCGCGATCACCGGCATCATCCGGCGGGAATAGGGGCTGTGTCGCCTGTCGGGGCGGGTGCTGGACAAGGGCGGGACAGATGCCATAGGCATGATGTGACCGAAGGGGGCGCCATGAAAAAGACCGTCAAGGACTATATCCGCACCATCGCCGATTTCCCGCATGAGGGGATCATGTTTCGCGATGTCACCACGCTTTTCGCCGATGCGCGGGGCTTTCGCATGGCGATTGACCAGCTTTTGCACCCCTATGCCGGGATGCGGATCGACAAGGTCGTGGGGCTTGAGGCGCGCGGCTTCATCCTTGGCGGGGCGATTGCCCATCAGCTGACCGTGGGTTTCGTGCCGATCCGCAAGAAGGGCAAACTGCCCGGCCAGACCATCTCTCAGGCCTATAAGCTTGAATATGGCGAGGCGGTGATGGAGCTGCACGAAGATGCCTTGCAGCCCGGCGATCGGGTCTTGATCGTTGATGATCTTTTGGCCACGGGGGGCACCTGCGAAGCCGCGATCAAGCTTGTCGAACGCCTCGGCGCCCAAATCATCGGCTGCGCATTTGTTGTGGATCTGCCAGAGCTTGGCGGGCGTAAATTATTGGAAACGCTGGGAATGCAGGTGCATGTCCTTTGCGAATTCGACGGCGCATAAGACCCTCATGTGGCGCCATACCCCGCTTGCCCGCGCCCTGCCCTGCCCTGACCTGACCTGACCGCCCTAAAAACCCCGCAGAACCGCGCCGGGGTTCATGATGCCCTTGGGGTCAAGCGCGGATTTGATCGCCCGCATGGCCGCCAGTTTCGCCGGGTCGCCGTAGCGCTCCAACTCGGCGACCTTGGCGCGGCCAATCCCGTGTTCGGCGCTAAAGCTGCCGCCCATTTCGGCAACCAGATCATGCACAGCACCCTTGATCGCTTCGGCGCGGGCAAGGTGATCGCCCGCCTTCCCGCCTTTGGCCGGGAAGATGTTGTAATGCAGATTGCCGTCGCCCAGATGGCCAAAGCAATTGATGCGAAACGCGCCAAAGGCCGCCACAACCGCCGGGGCCTTGGCGATGAATTCCGCGATCATTGAAAGCGGCAGGGATATATCATGCGAAACCACCGCGCCGATGCGTTTGTTGGCGGCGGGCAAAGCCTCTCGCAAGGCCCAGAAGTCCTGGGCCTGTGCTTGGCTTTGGGCAATGACCCCGCCATCCGCCAGCCCCTTTGCATGCGCCTCGGCAAACAGGCCTTCAAGCGCCTCGCCCGCCTCCAATCCTTGCGGCAGGCCAACCTCAACCAATACCGTCCAGCCCGGCCTTTCGGCGAAAGGCTGGCGGATTTCCGGCATCACCTCATCAAGGAACAACAGCCCTTGGCGCGCGATAAGCTCAAAGGCGCCAACGCATCCCGCCATCCGCCCTTGCGCCAGCGCCAGAAGCGACAGGGCCGCATCGGGTGACGGCACCGTCAGCAGTGCCGTGCCAATAGCGGCGGGGGTCGGGTAAAGGCGCAAACTCGCGGCGGTGATCACCCCCAATGTCCCTTCCGAGCCGATCAGAAGATTGCGCAGATCATAGCCGGTATTGTCCTTGCGCAGCCGCTTCAGCCCGTTCCAGATCGACCCATCGGGCAAAACCGCCTCCAGCCCTAGACACAGATCGCGGGCATTGCCATAGCGCAGCACATTGACCCCCCCGGCATTGGTCGCCAAAAGCCCGCCCATCCGCGCCGATCCTTGCGAGGCCAAGGTCAGCGGAAACAGCCGCCCCGCCCCGGTCGCGGCCGCCTGCACATCGGCCAGAATGGCACCGGCCTCTGCAATCATCAGGTTTTCTTCGGGGTATAGGCCACGCAGCGCCGTCATACGCTCCAGCGACAAGACAAGCGGGGCGGGTTCCGCAAGGCTAAGCTGGCCAAACACCAGCCCGGTGCCGCCACCATAGGGCACAACACCAACGCCGGCGGCATTGCAGGCCCTCAGGGTCACCGCCACCTCATGCGCCGACCGGGGGCGGGCCACAAACCGGCTCAGGCCCGTGGCCCTGTGGCGCGGCTCTTGCAGATAGTGCGGCGCGGCAGGGGCAATGGTGCCGGGCGGCAATTCTGCCGCAAGCGTTTCAGCAAAGGCCGCGTCGGCGGGGTTAAGGCTCATATTGCCTCCAGCTTTTTCGCCATCGCAATCAGCGCCTCGACGGTTTTCAGGTTTCGCACCGTCATGTCGACAGGCAGCCGCCCGACCCGGTCGGCCAGCTTCGAGCGACCTGCGCCCGCGCCCGGCAGGTGCAGCCAAAGAACCCGACCCTGAAAAGCGTAACGCTCGTCAGCGGTCGCGAGTGATTTCAGAAAGTCGCCGGTAGCCCGCGGCAAATCGCGTTCCATGAAATGAAAGAAGACCCTGTTGCCCGCTTCCGCCTTGAACGGACATCCGCTATGGGCAGCCTCCAGATCGGCCAGCGTCCGCATCAGCACCGGCGGGCGGAAGCCGAAGCGCTTCAGCACCCCGTCGGCAATCAGCCCCTGCAAATCGCCCGCGCTTTTGGCCGAGCAGAAGACCGCATTGCCGCTCTGGATATAGGTCTTCGCGCCCTGAAGGCCCAGTTCATCTAAAAGCGCGCGAAACTCCTCCATCGGCAATCTGTTCACGCCCGCGACATTCACTGCCCTGAGAAGTGCAATCCAGACCGTCATCTTGCCCTTTCATCTTGGCCCAAATACTCAAACCCGCCCCGGCCCGTGTCAGCCCCCACCCGCGTCAACCCACATCGGTTCGACCGCGCCGGTCTGCCCGCAGATTGGCGTAAAGCACGTGATTGCGCCAGCGCCCGTTGATCTGCAAATAGCTTTGCGCCACCCCTTCATATTTGAAACCGGTCTTTTCCAGCACCCCGCGTGACGCGGCATTTTCGGGCAGACAGCCCGCCTCCAGCCGCGACAGGTCAAGCACCGTGAATGCATGATGCGCCACCGCCAGAAGCGCCTCGCGCATATAGCCCTGGCGGATATAGGGCTGGCCCATCCAATAGCCGATGGTCCCCGCCTGCGCCGGGCCGCGGCGGATATTGTCAAGCGTCACCGCCCCGATAAGGGCCGCATCCGACCGGCGGATCAAGAACAGCGGTACCGCCGTGCCAGCGGCCTGTGCGCGCGCCGCCCAGTAGACGCGGTTGGTAAAGGCCTTGCGCGACAAGGCATCATTGGCCCAGACCGGATCCCATGGCGTCAAGAACTCTTGGCTAAGGCTGCGCAGCTCGGCCCAATTGCGAAAATCGCCATGCAGGGGCAAGCGCAGGGTCAGGCGTTCGGTCTCGATCCTGATTTTGCGCCGAAAAAGCCCCATCAGGCCGCAAGCCTTTCCTTCAACTTGCCCAGTTCCGGCGCAGAGGCCACCGGCCCGTAAAGCGCCATGGCGGCATCTCCGGTTGCGATCATGCCGCCGGCAAAGGCGCGCACCTCGGCCGTGGTCACGGCCTCGATCAACTGGCTGGCTTCCTGGGCGGAATGCACCCGGCCCCAGATCGCCAGATAACGCGCCATGCGTTCGGCCCGCCCCGAGGGGCTTTCAAGGCCCATCAACAGCCCGGCTTTCAGCTGCGCCTTGGCGCGGGCGATTTCGCTGTCACCCATATCATCCGCCGCGCGCTTCAACTCATCCATCGTCAGCGTTGCCAGATCGCCGATTTCCTCGGCCGAGGTGCCTGCATAGAGGGTGATCATGCCGGTATCGTCATAGCTGCCCGCCTGGGCATAGATCGAATAGCAAAGCCCGCGCTCTTCGCGGATTTTCTGGAACAGCCGCGAAGACATGCCGCCGCCGACCGCTGTGGCATAAATCTGTGCCACATGCAGGTCACGGTCGCGGTAGGCCGGGCCGCGAAAGCCCATGGTGAAATGCACCTGCTCCAGATCCTTGACCTCGCGCCGCTCGGAGCCGTGCCAGACGGCGGGTTCCGGGCAGGCGGCTTTGGTCGGCTGCATATGGCCAAAAAGCTTTTCCGCCTCGCGCACCAAAGCATCATGATCCACCGCCCCTGCCGCCGACAGGATCATCCGGTCAGGGCCATAGTGATCGGCGACAAAGCGCCTCAGGTCGCCACCGCCAAAGCTGGACACCCGCTCTGCCGGGCCCAGGATCGTGCGGCCCATCGGCTGATCCGGATAGGCCGCCTCTTGCAGCCAGTCGAAGATGATGTCGTCAGGCGTATCAAGGGCCTGACCAATCTCTTGCAAGATCACATGCCGCTCAACCTCGATCTCTTTTTCCTCAAAAAGCGGGTTCAGCACGATATCGGCAATCACATCCAGCGCCAAAGGCACATCCGCCTCCAGCACCCGCGCGTAATAGGCGGTCATCTCGCGGCTGGTATAGGCATTGATATAGCCGCCCACATCTTCGATCTCTTCCGCGATCTTCAGGGCCGTGCGGCGCTTGGTGCCCTTGAAGGCCATATGTTCCAGAAAATGCGCAATGCCGTTTTGGCCCTTGTTTTCATGCCGCCCACCTGCGGTCACCCAAAGCCCGACGGTGGCCGAAGCCAGCCCCGGCATCTTTTCGGTAACGATCCGCAAACCGATGGCGAGTGTGGTCAGTTCAGTCTTCAATGACGACGCCTTTCATGGACCAGCGCCTCAAGGGCTGCCAGATCATTTGGAACACGGGTTACGCGCTCGGGCCGCTCAAACAGATCGGCCATGCGCGGCGGCAGGGGCGGGCGAATGCCGCTGGCCTTTTCCACCGCATCGGGGAATTTCGCCGGATGCGCCGTGGCAAGGGTGATCATCGGCACCGATTGCGCGCGATTGCCCTCGGCCACCGCCACGCCAATCGCCGAATGCGGACACAGCAATTCGCCGGTTGTCTCATGCATCCGCGCGATCGTGGCCAGTGTCGCCTCTTCCGACACCCGCCCCGAGGCGAAAGTGGCGCGCAAGGCCTGCAAGGCGCCCTGGCTGACCGAAAAGCCGCCGGTTTCCTTCATCTCCTCCATCAGCTGCGCAATCGCGCCGCCATCGCGCCCATAAGCGTCAAACAAGGCGCGCTCAAAATTCGAGGAAATCTGGATATCCATCGAGGGGCTGATCGAGGGTTTGACCCCGTCCATCTCATACCGCCCGGTGGTCAGACAGCGGTGCAGGATATCGTTTTGATTGGTGGCCACCACCAATTGCTCAATCGGCAGGCCCATCGATTTGGCAATATAGCCCGCAAAGATATCGCCGAAATTGCCGGTGGGCACCGTGAAGCTGACCTTGCGATAAGGCGCGCCAAGCGACACGGCCGAGGTGAAGTAATAAACCACCTGCGCCAGAACCCGCGCCCAGTTAATCGAATTGACCCCCGCAAGGCCGACGGCATCGCGAAATTCAAAATGGTTGAACATGTCTTTGAGCCGGCTCTGGCAATCGTCAAAATCGCCATCCATCGCCAAAGCATGCACATTGGCTTCGCCCGGTGTGGTCATCTGGCGGCGCTGCACCTCTGACACCCGGCCATGCGGATACAGGATGAACACATCCACATTGTCGAGGCCGCGAAACGCCTCTATCGCCGCCGAGCCGGTATCGCCGGATGTAGCGCCAACAATCGTTACCCGTCGCCCGTCACGCGCCAGCGCTATCTGAAAAAGCTGGCCGATCAACTGCATGGCGAAGTCTTTGAACGCCAGCGTCGGGCCGTGAAACAGCTCCAGCAGATGATGATTGGGGGCCAACTGCACCAAGGGCGCGCGGGCCGCATGGCCAAAGCCCTGATAGGCCTGCGCAATCGCGGTTTGAAATTCAGCATCCGTGAAACTGTCACCAACGAAGGGCCGCATGACGCGAAAGGCCACCTCTTCGTAAGCCAGCCCGGCAAGTGCTGCGATATCATCCGCCGTCATCACCGGCACGCTTTCGGGCACATAAAGCCCGCCATCGCGCGCAAGGCCGGTCAGCATCGCTTCGCCAAAACTCAAATTCGGGGCCGCACCCCGGGTTGATACATATTGCATGGCCCGTCCTTAACTTTCTCGTCGCCTGATACGCCACAGAAGATAGGCTGTCATCCCCGCCCAGACCATCGCCAGTGAAAACCACGTGACCGCATATTGCAGATGGTCGTTCTTGATGGACGCCGTACCTACCGGCACCGGAACAATAGATTGCACATCGCCCTTTGCCGCGTTGATCACGACAAGAAGGGGGTCGGTTCCAAGCGATTTCGCCATCAAATCCACATCCCGCGCGAACCACAGACCGGTCTTCGCATCAGGTGGCGGGGTGTAGCTGTCGGCTTCCAGCGGCCAGTCAAGATTGCCGGTGATGGTCAGGGCCGCAGGCGGGCGGGCCGCCCCCCGCAACGCTTCGGGGATGAAACCGCGATCCAGCAATATCCGCCGACCCGAGGTGGTTTCAAAGGCGGCAATCACCTCATATCCCGCACCTTGGTGCTGCATGCCCGACAGAACCAGAATCTCTTGGCCCGTGGTCTTGCCGCTCAGGGCAACCGGCATGTAACGCTGGGTGGCCTTGTCGGGCGCGCCGATGGTTGCGATATCCACCGGCGTATCGCCGATCCGGGCGGTGATATTGGCGAGGATCTCTTCTTTCCACTCAAGCCGCCGAAGCTGCCAGAACCCAAGCGCCAGCAGGACCGCGATGCCGCCAAGGCCAAGGATCAGGGGAAACAGGATGCGTCGCATGAAGCCCTCTTAAGACGAAAGCGCGGGGTTTCCCCCGCGCCTTGCTGACTTGATCGTGGCGGGCCTGTTCAGGCAGCGCCCCAGACGTAGACGGCGGCAAAAAGAAACAGCCAGACCACATCAACAAAGTGCCAGTACCAGGCGGCCGCTTCAAAACCCACGTGATGTTCGGGGGTGAAATGGCCCCTCATGGTGCGGAACATGCAAACCAAAAGGAAGATCGTGCCGATGACCACATGGAAACCGTGAAAGCCGGTCGCCATGAAGAACGAGGCCCCATAGATATTGCCCGCAAAGCCAAAGGCCGCATGGCTGTATTCATAGGCCTGAAAGGCCGTGAATATGGCGCCAAGAACCACGGCCAGCAACAAGCCGTTGACCATATCCTTGCGGTTATTTTCATGCACAAGCGCGTGATGCGCCCAGGTCGCCGCCGCACCCGAACACAGCAGGATCAGCGTGTTGATCAAGGGCAGATGCCAGGGATCGAACATCGTGATACCTTCGGGCGGCCAGACACCATCAACCATTGGCGACATCGGCCCCATCGGATACATTGCATGTTTGAAGAAGGTCCAGAACCATGCGGCAAAGAACATCACCTCGGACATGATGAACAAGATAAAGCCATAGCGCAGGCCAATCCGCACCACCGGCGTGTGATCGCCGGTATTGCCTTCATGGACCATCTGGGACCACCAGTCATACATGACGTAAAGCACCAAAACGAGGCCACCGAAGAACGGGAATGATGACATCCCCTTCATCCAGGTCACCGCGCCAAAGAGCATGACGAAGCCCCCCACCGATCCAAGGAACGGCAGAATCGAAGGTTTCAGAATATGGTAGTCGTGGTTTTTCGCGTGCGCCATGTCGGTTTCCCTGTTTGGGCCTCAGTTATAGGCCGCTTCGGGCGCAGGCGAAAGGCTCGCCTGTGCTTTGGGCAGCTCGGTTTGGTAGAAAGTATAAGATAGCGTGATTTGACGCACCTGTGCAGTATCGGAATCGCGGGTGAACTCCGGGTCAACGTAGAAGGTCACCGGCATTGTCACCCGCTCGCCCGGTTGCAAAACCTGTTCGGTAAAGCAAAAGCATTCAATCTTGGTGAAATAGCCGCCTGCCACATCGGGGGCGACGTTGAAGCTCGCAGTGCCTGCGATCACGCGGTCGGTGGGGTTATAGGCCTCATAAAACGCAAGGCCGGTTTCACCGATGCGGATGGTCATTTCATTTTCAACCGGGTGAAATTCCCAAGGCATGCCCGCCGCCGTATTGGCATCAAAGCGGATGGAAATGGTTTCGTCCAGCACCTCGGAAGATCCGGTCTCGGCAACCTGCGGCGTGCCTGCAAAGCCGGTGGTCTGGCAAAACCACGTGTAAAGCGGCACGGCGGCGAAAGACAATGCCACCATCACGGCCGCCACACCGGCAAGCATCAGGCCCAGACGGGCATTTGGGCGTTGGCGCATCATTGGGTGGCCTCGGCGGCGGGCGGATTGCCCTCGGGTGTCTGGCGCGAAACCTTGGCCAGCGTCAGGCCAAAGACCAAAGCCACAAAGGCCAGCAACACCAGCCCTAGGCCCGCATTGCGGCCCCAACGGCGGCTGTGCAGCTCATGTTCATGGTGAATTGCCATTACCAGCCACCCATCCCATAGGCCCCAAGGCTGGCCTCAACCAGCAATGCGCCGAAATGCAGGAAAAGATAGGCCAGCGAAAAGCGGAAGAAGGCGCGCTCGACCGCGTATTTATCCGCCTCGGCGGCGGCCTCATCCCGGCGCAGGATCCGCACAGCGCCCCAGATGAACCGGGCATTCAGCGCAATCGCCGTGATCAGATAGACCGGCCCGCCGATAGAGGTAAAGCCAAGCGCCAGCGCGAATGGGGCAAGCAACAGGGTATAGACCAGGATGTGCTTGCGCGTCGCCCGCCGCCCGTGGGTCACGGTCAGCATCGGCACACCGGCGTTTGAATAATCATCCTTCATGAACAACGCCAATGCCCAGAAATGCGGCGGCGTCCACATGAAGACCAGCATGAACATCAAAACTGATTCGGGTGCGATCCCGCCGGTGGCGCAGGCCCAGCCGATCATTGGCGGGAAAGCCCCGGCCGCCCCGCCGATCACGATGTTTTGCGGGGTCGAGCGTTTAAGCCACATCGAATAGACAACAACATAGAAAAAGATCGTGAAGGCCAAAAACGCGCCCGCAAACCAATTCGCCGCCAACCCCAGCATCAGACAAGATATCAGCGAAAGCGCAAGGCCCAGACCCAAAGCCTCGCCCTCCGTCACCCGGCCTGCCGGGATCGGGCGGTTCTGGGTGCGGCGCATCAGCCGGTCAATATCGGCGTCATACCACATGTTCAGCGCGCCCGATGCACCGCCGCCAAGGGCGATGAACAAGATCGCCGTGAAACCGACGAAGGGATGCACCGGAACCGGCGCCACGATCAACCCGACAAGGGCGGTAAACACCACAAGCGACATGACACGCGGCTTCAGCAGCTGGACGAAATCGCCAAAGCTTGCCTCCGGTGCATGATCAATGGCGCTGATATCGCTCATCCGTTTCCCCTGGGGTTTGGACGCCCGGCGGGCACCCTCGCTATGCGCTTTGCAAATGCCGGTTAGTTCGACGCGGCGACCTTGACCGACGCCTTGGTGCCGGCATCAGCGGTTTCGCGCGCGACCCAGGCGTCATAAACCTCTTGGCTGACGACCTTCACAGTGATCGGCATATAGGTGTGGTCCTTGCCGCAAAGCTCTGAACACTGGCCAAAATAGATGCCTTCGCGCTCCGCCTTGAACCAAAGCTGCGCAATCCGCCCCGGCACCGCATCCTGCTTTACCGCAAAGGCCGGGATCGTCCAGGCATGGATCACATCCGCGCCGGTGACATTGACGACGACGATCTTGTTGACCGGCACCACAACCGCAGTATCGGTGGCCAAAAGATATTCGTCGGCCTTGTAGCCCGCAGCCTCAAGCCCGTCGCGGCCCAGCATGAAGGAATCAAAGGCGATACCTTCATTGGCGTATTCATAAGACCAGTACCACTGGTTGCCGGTCGCCTTGATGATGACGTCGCCTTCGGGGATTTCTTGTTGCTTGAATAGAATCGGCAGCGAAACCGCGCCAAGCACCACCAGAATCAGCACTGGAACCAGCGTCCAGACGATCTCCAAAGGTGTGTTATGGGTGAAGCGCGCAGGCGTCGGGTTGGCGCGCTGGTTATAGCGCAGGACCACAAACACCAAAAGCACCACCACAAAGGCCACAACCGCGATGCAAAGATAAAGCAGCACATGATCCAGCCATTGCTGATCGCGTGCAAGCTCGGTCACGGCCGGTTGAAAGCCGGTGCCGTCCGGTATTGGCTTGCCAACGGTTTCCAGCCCCGTAATCCCGTCTTGGGCAAAAGCTGCGACGCCAAAAAGGGCCGAAGAGAAGATGGCCGCAAGGCCGGACAGTTGGTTTGCAATGCGCATGTCGTTTTCCCGTTCGTGACGCGGCTTTGATCGCCGCCCCTGACCCATCCGCAATTAACATCGGATTGGCCGGTTGTATCCGCGCCTTCTAAAATCATATTAGAGGCTAGGCGACAAGCAAAACCATTGCGGCATAGAGCCGCGATTTGCCTCAATCGCGCGGCCAGACCGGAGAATGACATGAGTGATGAGCGATTCCGCCCCTTCGAGACGCATCTTGACCCGGATGCGGCGCTGAAGATTCTGCGCGCCGCAGTGGCAGGTGCCGATGACGGAGAGTTGTTTCTGGAACGCCGCCGCTCGGAAGCGCTGGTTTTTGATGACGGGCGTTTGCGCAATGCAAGCTACGATGCCTCCGAAGGTTTCGGGCTGCGCGCCGTGCGGGGCGATGTTGCGGGCTACGCCCATGCGACCGAAATATCCCAAGCGGCCCTTGACCGCGCCTCGGGCACCGCGCGACTGGCCGTCGGCGACGGCGGCGGGGTGATGGCGCCGCCCCCGGTCGGCACTAACCTGCGGCTTTACAGCGATGCCGACCCGATGCTTGACGCAAGTTTTGGCCTGAAGGTCGAAACCCTGCGCGAAATCGACGCCTTCGCCCGCGATCTTGACCCGCGCGTGGTACAGGTTTCGGCCACCATCGCCGCCAGCCTGCAAGAGGTGTTCATCCTGCGCCCCGAAGGCGGGATTGTCAGCGACATCCGCCCGATGACACGGCTCAATATCTCGGTCATCGCCGAACAGGACGGTCGGCGCGAAACCGGCAGCGCCGGGGGCGGCGGGCGCGCGGGCCTGACGGCGCTGATGACGGCAGACCACTGGCAAGACACGGCGCGCGAGGCCTTGCGCATAGCAATTGTCAACCTGCGCGCCGTGCCGGCCCCGGCCGGGGTCATGGATGTGGCCCTTGGGCCGGGCTGGCCGGGGATATTGCTGCACGAAGCCGTGGGCCACGGGCTTGAAGGCGATTTCAACCGCAAGAAGACCTCGGCCTTTGCCGGGTTGATGGGCAAACAGGTCGCCGCCAAAGGCGTGACGGTTCTGGATGATGGCACCATCCCGGATCGGCGCGGATC